>JAGLBQ010000001.1 GCA_023146675.1 Cocleimonas sp.
ACCAAAATATCAGCGGCATGATCTGCGGATGCCTTATTATCCAGTGGTTGCTGAGTAATGGCATAGATAAAGCGTTGCAGGCTTTCACCCTCTTGATTTTGACCATCCAGTAAAATAACCGTGTAATCATCTTGAGAAAGCGACTTTTCCCATGTTGCTAATAAGGAGCTTTTACCAATGCGGCGCTTACCAAGCAAAGAAATGCTTTCGCCTTTATGGAGTGAATCATGGAGAAATTTAAGCTCTTGTTTGCGACCAACAAATTGTGGCGGAGTAACCGCAGGACCCGCTATAAAGGGGGAGACATTGCTTAATAAAGATTGCTGGGCTTTTTTCTTTGCTTTGTTTTTGAGGTGTTTTTTTATACTTGGAATAGCAAAAATAATGGTGATTAGTATACCTACAGCACCAATAATTGAATTTACCCCAGTATCTCCAATAAAAGTTACGAAAGTCGTTAATAAATCACTTTCCATGCTAACCCCCTTTCCTTTGACTGATTGTTTTTTAACACAATCAATATTCTAGCAGTTTTTTAATAATAACGGCTGCTTATCTAGCAATAGACGCGCTGGAGGTTGCTGCTGCTTTCAGTCACTCTTTAAACTAAAAAAACAAAAACGCCCCATACCAAAGCATGAGGCGTATTCAAGGAATAAAAATAATTAAATCCTTATCCTAAATCTGATGGGGTAGGAATTAAACCCCATCAGGATTTTCACACAGAGATCAAACTAAGTCTTAGTCACAATATTCCGTGGCACGAATGACATATGTTTAAACTCATTTTTATACTCAGATTCGCCAATTTTCTTGATTTTGGCTGAGCCGAGTTTGTAGTTGTAGTTTCCACTAATATTATCTACAACACGGGCTTGAACGGCGTTGGATGGCTGTTCTGTATTCAATGCATCAGAGAATAAAACACCTTGTTTAATCACGGTGGTAACTAGGGCGACTGCCTCAAATGCACCTTTGATTAGCTCAATATGTCCTTTTTTCTTTAGCTCAGAGAACTGAAAATCTTTGCCACCGACACCGTGGATGGTGTCTTTATGCACGGGAACACGGTCTGAATAAACCAACACCTTATCGCCTGATTCAATACCACGCTTTTTAGCATCTTCAGGATGGATTTCTACAAACTGATACGGCCAGCGTTGTTTGATATAGGAGCGACGTTGACGATCATCAAAACCTGTTTGCCAGATTTCATTGATCCGTCCATTGGTGTGCCATAGCTCATCATCTTTGGGGGATACAAATTCCCAAATGTCGGAGTACAGCCCCCAAGGATGCTTCTGGATATTAATGCGTCCTGTTTGGCTATTGAAGTGGGTCATTTTCTTGTTTGCCATATTGGCACCTTGATTCTGACCTCTATCCTTACACTTTTCCTGTGTCATTTCGGTATTGTGCAAACGCTTACATCCGTATAACTTACCTGTTTTGTAGTTATAGGTGGTGGGGCCTTGAATACCTTCTGTACCATATTCTCTCAGCTTCTCATGAAGTGTCTTGCCTTCAATATGAGCAGCAATTTTGATCATATGATATGCCTTACGATTACCACGACTAAAGCGTGAGGATTCTTCGGCGACTTCATTTGAGTTTTTCCAATCAAAGCCATCAAAGCCCATGCGGGTTGCCATTTGACCGATGATCCACCAGTCAGGTTTAGCTTCTCCTGGTGCATCTGCCAACTTTTGGTAAAGACGTAAACGACGTTCGCCATTGGCTCGAATAAAGTCTTCTTCGCCCCATGTGGCAGCGGGGAAAACAATATCAGCAAACTTAGCACCAATCGGGTCACGCAGATAAATATCGTGGTTAATCACCACCATACCCCCTGAGTCAGCACGCGCTTTCAATGTCTTGATAATATCGTCTTTATTTTTGCTTTTAACTTGATTAGGATTAGCCACCACCAGCTCATGGAATTTCTTATGCAAGCCGCCTGTGCCTGTCATGGATTGAATCCATGTAGTACCGACCACATGCGCTAGGCGCGTATGACCTGACACTAACCAACGGTCTGTATCTAATGCGCGCTTGCGACGACCTGGAACTTTCTCGGGTGATTTGGCACGTGGATAGCTACCACCGCCTGTTCCGCCCCGTTGGTGACCACCGAAGCGTCCTACCATTTGACCAGGACGTCCTCCTGCACCCACCGTTGTTGCGAGTGACGAAATCGCATTGGTATTACCTGTATTGTTTGACCAGTAGAAGCCTTTTTCAATACCGATAGAGGTTTTAGGATGCTTGCCATCTTTTGGCTTTGCCATCCATTCTGCTGCTTTCTTAATATCTGCCGCATCAATACCTGCCACTTTAGCCGCATTTTCTGCTTTATACTCGTCTTGACTCAGCAACCACTTTTTGTAGTCTTCAAAACCTTTGGTTTGAAACTTTCCCCAAGTAGAGCGCCATTGCCACGGTGTATTTCGTGTACCTTGACCAAAACCAGAGCTTGAACCCCATTTATTATTGACCCACTTCTCAACCCACTTTTTATCTTCCCAACCATTTTCTAAAATAACACGGGTGATTGCACCAACTACTAAGGTGTCTGTACCAGGGAAAATTTGTAAATGTAGACCACCATATTTCTTTGTATGCGCGACACCCGCTGTTTCACGAGGATTGAGCATAATCACTTTTTGACCTTTCGCCAACGCAGGCATTAGGTATTGAGTGAAAAGAATGGTTTTGGTTTCATAGGGGTCCGTTCCGCAGACCATTAAGGTATCGGCATTCGCCCAGTCATCATACGATGGACCAAAGTTATCATAACCTGCATCACGAAATCCTGGTGTAGAGGTCACATCTGATGGCGTATCATGAAAGGTATAAGCGGCGGTATTAATATGACGCTTAAAGAACTTGCTCAATGCATAAGTATTCTCAACAAATTGATAGGAATACTGTTTGGCGGAATAGGCATTGGCACCGTGCTTTTTAATCACATGCTTCGCAACCGCAGCAGCAATATCCAGCGCATCTTCCCAAGAGGTCGGTTGTAATTCACCATTAACACGCACTAAAGGTTTTTGCAAACGATCCGCTGTAGCGGTATCAGGATTGTAGAGTTTCTGTGCCAGCAAACCACCACGAATCGAGGAATCACCGCCTTTATTAATGACGGTAGCATCCTTATCAGGAATGACCACGATATTATGCTTCTTGCCGTTATGCATCACCGTGTTGTGCTGTGTAGGCGCAACCCAAGCTTGTAAAAGGTTAGTGGGGAAATCAACACCAAAGGCATTGTCAGCTGCTTTAGGACCACCATCTTTACCGACAGGCCAGCGATACGCCTTATAGCCACAGGCGACGATACAATAATCACAAGCCGTTGTGATCACTTCTGCATCTTTAGGTGGCAAGGGTGAGCTGTCTTGCGGCGTATAAATACTATTATCTTTTGACATGTTCAGTCTCCTTAAGCATCCAATAAGTTTTTATGACGACCAAAAAGCAGTCCCATCATGCCAACGGCGTAAATATCATCACCATCAACTTCCAGTAGCACCTGTGGGATGCTCTGATAGGCTTGACCACTCGCTACAATACCGTGACGACGTAAGTCATACAGCGATAAATGCAGTGGGCAAGGCCCTAATGTGCGATGCTCATCCGTTGCTTGATACGTTCCCATTAAAGGGCCACCTTGATGGGTACACAGGGTGCTAAAGGCAACAATATCTTTCTTATCACCAATACCACCCCCTGCTTCTACGCCCATTTTAACCAACGTACACTGTGACCCTTTTTTCTTATCAGGATATTGAAAGTCAACAACTTTATTGTCTTTCAGCTCACTGAGTTTGGCAATTTTCAAGCGCGGATAACCTGCAACCTGCGCTTTTGCTTCACCTGCATGAGCACCGCCTGGTAATAAAGACAGGCTAATGGTACTGGCTGAAACAATGGCAGCAGAACCAAACAGCATAAACTCGCGTCGATTCATCATGCAGGAATTATGTGATTCCGCAGTCTCACACTCATCCTTTTGTTCATGGATCACCGACTCTTTAATCTCGGTTTTTAATTTATTTAATTCACTCATTTCTTTACCGCCTCCAGCTCAGCTTTAGTAAATAGAGGTGCGTATTCAGGTAGCTTAGGCTTTGGAGTGACCATTTCTTCTCCAGAGAATGCTTCTAAGAATGCCAAAAGATCAGACTTTTCATCATCCGTTAATCCTAATGGCTTAATGCGCTTGTCTTTATTGTCAGGGAATAAGGTGGTATTACCTTCTTCGTCTATACCACCTTTATTATAGAAATCAACCACTTCTTCCAGTGTAAAAAATACACCATTGTGCATATAAGGCGCGGTATAGGTGTTGTATCTCAAGGAAGGAACACGGAACTTGCCTTTATCCCAATCATTCTTAGTACGATAGTAAAGACCCCAATCTGATTTAGCTTTACGATAGCCTTTTTCCGTCTGACCTTTTGCATACTGCTCAAAGCGGAAGGTAATCTGTGCCAAACCATCTTTTTGCCAGCGTTTGCTGGGTGGAACACCAATATTGACGTATTCCTGATTGGTTGTTAGCGCGCCACTATGACATTCAATACAGCCACCTTTGCCTTCATAAATAGCCTTACCACGGAGTTGCTCTTCATTCAGTGCTTTTTTGTCACCTTTTAGATATTTATCTAATGGCGTATCCGTTTGAATCAAAGTACGCTCATATGCAGCAATCGCTCGCCATGCATTGCCAATCAACGGCCATTCATCACCAAAGACATCTTTAAAGCGTTTCACATAATCAGGAATCAAGGCAAGACGGGCTTCCATAATGTCATTTTCGCCATTACCTGCTACGCCACCTTTTGCTGCTGCGGGTGCTTGTCTTTCACCTGATGCAGCAGCACCTGCCCAGAATTGTCGCTCCATATATTGTGAGTTGATAATGGATTGGCTATTACGCCAGTGCGTTGTTCCAGGATAACCACGGGAAAAGTCCTCTGCCCATGCCCACCCCTGCTCAGGATCATGACAACTACTACATGAAACAGACGCATCACCCCCAAGACGTGGATCAAAAAACAATAATTTACCCAATTCTGTTTTAGCATCACTCTGTTTATTATCAGGTGGAATGGGCATTTTAATACTATCCAGTGGTGCTAAAGGAGCAGGAGATGCACCTTCAGCTTGCACCACGGTTGTGGCTGCCCCTACACAGGCTACAAAAGATGCAGTAATCAGTGAGGGCAGAATTTTACGTGTTGTGTTACTCATAATTTTTGCTCCTCAATTAATTAGGCTTATTATTCCAGTCAGCAATAACAGGGTATTCGCCAGAATATTTTTCACTCCAGACGTAATCAGCACCCGTTAGCTTGTCACCAGAAAGCGATTTCAAAAATGCCACTAAATCCTTTTTTTCTTGATCTTTTAGATTTAAAGGTTTCATGGCAGCATCTTTATGCGAATCTTCACCGCCACCTTTATTGTAAAAATCAACCACCTCTTCAAGCGTCTTAATCATGCCGTTATGCATATAAGGAGCGGTTTGCGTTAATTCCCGTAGGCTAGGCGTCATAAAGGTTCCCATATTGGACTTATCCGCCTTTTTCCACTGCACATAAGCACCAGGATCACGCTTTAAGTTCATATAATTTTCAATACCTTGGAACATAGCAAAAGCAATAAAAGCTTGATGATTCATTGGATCAAGAAAGACATCAAAATTCTCAGGAACACCCGTATTATGTGCCTTGCCATCACTAAATAGCGCACCACTGTGGCAACTTACACAGCCCTTATCCTTAAATACTTTCTCACCCGCTTTGGCTGAGTCAGACATTTTTCCTGCATCATAAGGTGAATTTTTAGAGGTCAGTGTTTTTAGATATTCAGGGATTGCCTTACGCACACTGCCATTAGACGGCTCGCCATAACCTGCGGCTTTAAACATCTCCACATATTTAGGATCTTGCTTTACGCGTTCCTGCATAATGCGCATATCCATATTCATAATATAGTCTTCGGTGATCATCTCACGCGTGACATCATTCAAACTGGTACCCAAACGACCATCATGTAACCAGACTTTTTTGTGCGCTGTATTGATCAAACCTTGACTATTACGAAAATGACCATTACCTGGATAGCCAGGTGATAACGCTTTATCAGTCCCATATCCCTTTTCAGGATCATGACAAGTAGCGCAGGAAATAGCAGCATCTCCCGATAGTCTCTTGTCAAAAAATAGACGTTTACCCAGCTCAGCTTTGGCTTTATTAATTTTAAGCTCAGGTAGTTTTTCAGCATTTGCTACGTTAAATGCACAGCTCATTGCAAATGCTAAAGGTATCACCAGCAACGATTTTCGTAGGGTGTTTTTTTTAGCTACGTTGTTAACCATTAAACTTCTCCTCTAGGAAGGAAACATAAAGCTACGATTCCTATCAGATTCGAGCGGTAGATAGAATTCATAGCGTCTCACTAAATACCATGCATAAAGTATGCCAATTATTATAAATTCATTAATAGCAATAGATAACAATAGTTTGAGGATTATTTACTAGAGAATACTAGCAATGAAAAGGAACAATTTGTTCTGTTTTTGCTGACAGCAATATGAATGATATAGAGAAAATTAAGAAATTTACTTGTAATACTACCTACGATAAAGATTGGATCCAATTGATCCAAAAGGCTCTGTAAATCCTTTATGATATTCTCTCTGATGCAACGCAGGTTTTAATAATTTCATGGTTGATTAAATCAGTCTCTTACCTAGATGTATTAATCTAACCCTACACTACAAAGCAAAAATATCGGTGATATTTCCCCCTATGCTCAACAAGCTGACCTGACCTACCATTAGCTGTCCCGCCGAAAATTAGTCTTGTAAAAAGCCCATTCTTTCCAGTTTCACTATCACTTGGTTCACACAATCAGTCGGTGTGATGTGTGTATTATCAATCCGTATTGCGGGGTTTTCTGGTATTTCATAAGGGTCATTAATACCTGTAAAATGCTCAATTAACCCCGCACGAGCCTTCGCATATAAACCTTTTCGATCACGACGTTCACATTCTTCTAGAGGTGTAGCAACATGAATCTCAATGTACCCACCAACCATCTCGATAGTCTGACGTACTTGTTGACGAATTGCTTGGTAGGGAGCAATAGGGGCACAAATTGCAATACCTCCATTTTTAGTAATTTCGTTCGCAACATACCCAATACGTAAAATATTTAAATCACGGTGATGCTTAGAAAAGCTCAGCTCACTAGAAAGTGCTTTTCTGACCACATCACCGTCTAGCAAAGTAACGGATCTTCTCTCTTTTTCTAGCAACTTTATTCTTAAGGCATTTGCTATCGTTGACTTACCAGACCCTGACAAGCCTGTAAAAAAGACCGTAAATCCTTGCTTGTATCGAGGAGGACAAATATGGCGGATTTCATCAATAATCGCAGGGTATGAATACCAAGCAGGTATTGCTGAGCCTTCTTGTAAACATCGTAAAAAATCCTTGTGTGAGAATGCTAATGCTTTTTCGTCTGGGGAAACATCCTTTGCCAACACATATGCATCACGCTCTGCTAGATAAACATGTTTTTCTAATCTAACTATCTTAAGCCCAATGTCATCTTCATATTGTTTCATCTGTAAAAAAATAGAAGCTGAGAAGGTATTATTTGACTTACTATCGACCACAAAATGCGTACAACCATAGTTTTTACGAATCAAGGCATGACAGAGTACTTCACGAAATCCTGCACCCTGAATATTCAAACTCAGCAGACTAAAAAAGGTCTTTATTGAGGGCGATTCCTTCAACAGTGCGCTATAACACCGCACCCGAAGAAAGTGATCAAATGAACTAGAAGGACAGTCACCTACCGCCGCATGAATCAAAAGGTTTGCATTTAATGTTTGGGCTAGATGAGAAACTTCACATTGCTCTCGCTTGTGCATGACTTGATGCGTGTGATACGCAAGAATACGGTTCCATCCTAAGTTTCTAAGTTCTGCTTTTAACGCTACAGGGGTATAGCGATATTCTTGGTAATCATAATGCGTCGGCAACTCTATTTTTTCTAGCTTACCGCCTAAATAGGTGTCACCCGAGAAGGACAACAAGTGATCAACACCAGGGTGAGTAAAATCAGTCGTTTCAAATATAACCTCAGCCTCGTGATGCTTATCAGGCACCCAAATGCTTTCGATTGTCATTAATGCAATTAAAACCCCTTCGGCATCACGCAGCTCAATCTTTTCACCTACCGATAACGCATCACTAAAAGCAGAAGGAACATCTAGCGTGATCGGTAAAGACCATAACTCTCCAGATGTTAACCTCAAGTCACTCAGTACAGCCTCGTAATCTGCTTGATTTAAAAAACCTTGCAAAGGACTAAAAGCCTCAACTAATAGCATTTCCACATTATTTTGTTGACGTGACGTTAAGTCCCAAGAAGGTAATGTTTGAGACACATTTAGAGCGTTTGTCTTATTCAAACATAAACAAGTTGTGGGCATATTCAAGCACCGATCCTTTGCTAAAAAGCAATCAATAAGAAGCCCTAATATTATTCACAGTTTGTGAGAAATTAAGGCTGAAAATTATGGTTTATACAATCTGCGACTAGCGACTAGTGTCTCAACGTACAATGCTTGGGCAGTGTAGTGGGTCATTTCTGTGAAATTATGATATTTCAAAACAGAAAACAACATCCAGATCATTGAATTAATATTTATTTTTTTGCAGTTCTTTTTTTAAAATCACAGATCTGACCCGCTACCTAAATTTTCATCGGCATGAGTATCTTCATATCCTCGTTAACACTTCTGTCTTAATCACATCTGTCGTAAACAATGCACGACAATCCCTGCGGTAAAATGCGAAGCGATTTGTTGTAAAAAACGGGGAAAATCAATACTAGCATTATCATTGGCTTTATCTGAGATGGTACGAATAACAATAAACGGTAAATCATAAGCATGGGCAACCTGTGCTACTGCTGCCCCTTCCATCTCTACTGCCAATAAGTTTGGCAAATCTTTTCGTAGTGCTTCAAGCTTGCTGTGTGAGGTTATAAATTGATCACCACTGGCAATGAGCCCTGAATAAATCGCTGGATTGCGGATACTGAAGCTATCAAGCTCTTGTTGCTTAACCTGCTGTTTTAAATCATTGTCTAAATAATCATGGGCTGATTTTTTTGCCACTTGCTGTAACATTTTGTCAGGTGTAAATTCTTTTAACCCCACCAACGGGACTTCAAAGCGCTCAATACCCATGACACCAGCACAATCCATATCATGCTGGATTAAGCCCGTACTAATCACAATATCACCAATATTTAAACGCTCATCAATACCCCCTGCTACTCCCGTAAATAGGAGATGGCTGATCTGATAGCGCTCAATCAGTAAAGTGGCAGTGGAGGCAGCGGCGACTTTTCCCCAGCCAGAAAAGACTAATACCACTGCTTTGTCTTGCAATATTCCTTTGTAAAGGGTTTTTTGCCCCACCTCTTCGGTTGACTCAATCTGCATTTGTTGCTTGAGTCTTTCAATCTCTTCGGGCATGGCACCCATAATACCAATACACATTGCTAATCCCCTTCAAACTCACACAGTGAAAAACAGGGGCAATCCAGCTCTGTTTCAAGGTATTTGCTACCGCCAATATCGGGCAGGTCAATAATAAAGCAACTTTCAACAATAACACCCTTGAGTTTTCGGATCAGTTTAATCGCGGCAGCAGCCGTTCCACCTGTTGCGATTAAATCATCAATCAATAAGATTTGATCCCCTTCATGAATACAACCTTTATGCACTTCAATACTATCTTCACCATATTCAAGTTGATAGGATTGACTAATCGTTTCTGCGGGCAGCTTCCCTGCTTTACGAATCGTAATAAAACCTACCCCTAGCTCATACGCAAGTGCTGCACCAAAAATAAATCCGCGTGCTTCAATACCTGCCACAGCAGTAATATTTTTTCCCATATAACGATGCACCAAGGC
Source organism: Cocleimonas sp. (assembly GCA_023146675.1). Classification (GTDB taxonomy): domain Bacteria; phylum Pseudomonadota; class Gammaproteobacteria; order Thiotrichales; family Thiotrichaceae; genus JAGLBW01. The sequence continues at coordinate 10,015 of JAGLBQ010000001.1, forward strand.
ATCAATACTCATACGCAATGCAACAGGGTCTTCTAGTAAGGTGGTAATATCACGAAACTGAATCCCTGCTTTGGGGTAATCAGGAATGGTACGAATGGATGATTTAATATAGTTTTGCATGATTTTTTCTCTTCTAAAAAAGGATGTAGGAATTTCTTGTGATGAATTTAACGCAAGATAGCATCAATATTACCACCATCAACGGTAGCAACACTGGCTGTAGTGCGTTGTTGTAATATTTGAAATAAGAACGTCTGTGCAACATCTTCAGCGCGCAACATCTAGCCTAATAAATTTCCTGACATATAGTCTTCTTCCGATACTCCACGCGCTACCGAGCGAGATCGAATCATGTCGGTCGTGAGAATACCTGATATTTATTCCACTCCAAACAAAAATGTAGGAATGATCCACAATGATAACTAAAAATAATCTAATTCCCCTTATTTCCAGTGCCTAGTGATACCCCTTGTGATTGGAAAGTGATCAGTTCAGATATAGCCTATACTAGCTGTCTCAATCTAGCCCCGAAGTTAATCAAAAACCTCACTCCTTTCCCTGTTTGTGATTTATTTACTTTACTACCGTCCGTCTTGAACTATACTCCTTCTATAGCCCCGTAATTACAAGGAATGAATGATGTCCGTTGCCCACAATGTTACAAACTCTCCTAATACGATAGCCCCTATTAATGAACTTAAAGATGTTGAGTTAACGCCAACTATCTATCCTGAATTAAAGCGTCTGGCTTCTTATCATATGTTTAAAGAGCGCAGTGGGCATACCATTACACCGACGGTTCTAGTCAATGAGGCTTATATAAAGCTTGTTAAAGGAAATCGTCTTAAAGCGGTCGATCGGCATCATTTTTTGGCTATATCAAGCCGTTGTATGCGTCAAATTTTAGTGGATTATTCGCGGGAGCGTAATGCGCAGAAGCGCGGTGGCTCTGAGAGAGTATTGACACTGAATGAGGAGTTGGCGGAATCTGATCAACAAAAATCAATTGATGTGATTCAACTTGATAATGCGCTAAAGAAGCTAGAAGAACGTGATCTTGTGCAAGTACAGATAGTGGAACTGCGCTTTTTCTCAGGTATGACTAACAAAGAAATAGCGGATTTATTAGGTATTTCTGTGGCAACAATAAAGCGTAAATGGGCAATGGCAAAGGCATGGCTTTATCGAGAGATGAGTTAAGGTACTTCATTGGTCGCTCGATGAAGCTTATATAACCGAACTTCTATTTAAGCATCCGCTCTGCTGGCTTTCAAAAATAAAACTAACGCCATGTTAAATAATAAAATTATTGTTCTTATATAAACTTTATACGGTCGGCAAAACTAAAATTTTCACTCCTAACGAATTTAAGAAAAATGACCCCAAATAGCCTCGATGAAATAGAACAATTATTTGAAGCTGTGCTATTGCTCCCTAAAGGCGAGTGTACTGCCTATCTAAAATCCCAAACATCATCGAAGGAAATCATTAATGAAGTCCTAGAATTGCTTCAAGCACATAATGACTTGGGCGGTTTTCTAACCGAACCACTCTCTATTGAGGATGATTTCATCCTAATTTGCCCTGACCTAAGTGGACGGTTGGTTAATGTCTGGCAGGTGAGTCATCAAATAGGGCAAGGTGGCATGGGCAGGGTCTATCTGGCGCATCGAGCTGATGGTGAATATGAGCAAACGGTTGCCTTTAAAGTGGTTGAATATAAAGCCTTTAATAATGCTGCTTTTCTAAAAGAACGCCAAATATTAGCTGATTTAGAGCATCCCAATATCGTTTCATTGCTGGATGCGGGAACCTTGCAAGAGGGTTATCCCTATTTGATCATGGAATATATCGACGGGCTATCTATTGATGATTGGGTTAAACAAAGTAAGGAGCTTACGTCTGAGGAACGGATACTTCTCTTTGTAAAATTGTGTAAAGTGGTACAGTCAGCGCATGATCATGGAATTATTCACTGCGATCTTAAACCCTCTAATATTTATATATCTAATGATGGCGCACTAAAGCTACTTGATTTTGGTATCGCGCAATCTTTGCATGATGTTAACGCTACAAAGAGTGATAAAGCAGAGTCATTCTCTTTTACGCCTGAATATTCTAGCCCTAATCGTCATCAACACAAATTTCCAACAATTCAGGATGATATTTTTAGTTTAGGTATTATTTTTGCTCAGTTGCTAACAGGGAAAACACCTATTATGCAGCGTAGTGATGAAATTGCTCAACCTGATAGTAAAGCAATTGCCAAGCAGATCGATGACATTGAACTGCAAGCGATGTTTTTAGCGATGACGGGGGCTAATAACTCCGCAACACACTATCGTTCAATGGCTGAATTAATCGATGATTTTGGCTTCTATCAGAATAACTTCCCCCTAAAAGCACTTGGTGATAATTTTACTTATCGTGCTAAAAAACATTTACAACGCAATTGGCGACGCTGGTTATCCGCATTAGTGATTATTAGTTTATTAATAACAGGCGGAGTGCGCCATTGGAAAACGCAGAAAATTAAGAAAGATAGTGAGCTAATACGTGAGATATTATCAGCACAAGTGAGTGATACCGATGCGTCATTAGAGCAGCAGTCAGGTATGACACCTACACGCAAAAAATTAATGATGTCGATGGTGCAGCAGTTAGAAAAATTAGTGAAAAACTCTTCTAATAATATTCAGCTTACTAAAATGTTGGCAGATACCTATAACCGTTTAGGGGTTGTGACTGGCAGCCCCTATGTGTTGAGCATGGGTAATATTCCAGAGTCGCGTCGCTATCAATATAAGGCACTAGCTTTGTATGAAAAAATACAACGTCAACGTAAAGATAGTTTGGCAGCCCATAATGACATCAGCAGGGTAAAGCGTGAAATAGCTAAGTTATATGCAGCCGACAATGATACAAAACGAATGCGAGAATACTACGCTGAAACACTTCAGGAGATGGAGAAAGCCTATAGAGATCAGCCATTAAAAAAGCAACATACACTTGCTATTGTCTATATTGTAGGCGCACATGGTGAAATGCATTTAGGCAACCTTAAATATTCACAACAACTTCTTGATCAGGCAACTAAGATTCTGCAAGCTTTGGATGTTAGAGAACATAAGGTGAATTATGAAATTGAAACCCGCTTTATTAAAGAAGAAACTGCGCATATTTTACTATTAAAAAGTGATCTGAACGCAGCAAAAGCAATTTATACAGCGCTACTTGAGAAGAAGCTTAAGAATAATCATTGGCGACTAGTGCGCAGCCATGTCAGGGTTAATACTGCATTGGGTTGTATTTATCTGCAAAAACAGCAACAACAAATTGCGTTACAATATTTTAAGCAAGCACGAAAATTTGCAACCAAATTATCCAACAAATATCCTGCTGTAGAGTCACTGAGTAAGGCACTGCAACATTATGAGACTTTAGATAAAGCCAGTAGTGAAGAATTATCTAGCATAATGTTTTGTACTGAGCCTCGGAAGTTTATGATGCCGTTGACGAGGCGATAACAAAAAAGCTACCCTTTATAGCTTAATAATTAACCAAAAAACTATTAGTTAATTAAATCATCAGCTTAACTAGGTTACTATAGAGTTCTTCACACCTTTATCCACAGGTTCTGGGGATAAAATTTGGATTAGGTGGATTAGGTAGGTAACTCAGCCTAACTGAAAAGCTAACACTTTCACTCCTTGTATAAATTACCGCTGTAAACGTCGTGTAGCAAACATCATAAAAATAACAATCAGAGTAATAAGCCCTGTGCCTGCCAGTAGCGCATAGTCTTCCATTTGTAAGATAAAGAACAACACACCATACAGACTACTCAAGAGTAAAAAAATCATAATGGCGCGTGAAAATCGCCGTAGTACCGCGGCTGAATAGAGCGTAATAATGCCAATGGTGGTAGCGGCGGCATAGGCATAAGAAATAAGAAACGGTAGATGCTCTGAGAGTGAAACCAGTATCAAGTAGAATAAGCTCAGCGATACACCGACCAGAATATATTGGATGGTATGGGTGCGTGTGTTTGCGATCATTTCAAAGAGTAAAAAGACGATAAATGTCAGCCCGATAAATAATGCACCATATTTAACACTGCGGTTTATTTTTGTATAGAGCGATACAGGGGAAAATAAATCAACACCTGTGGTTAATGAATACAGATCATAGTTAGGTGCTTCTTTGCCCTCTTCTAAGAGCCAGTGCTGCGGGTAGTCTCTAGCAAGATGTGGAATACTCCAATTGGCACTGAAACCGTCTTTAGAGACTTCAGGTTCATTATTAGGCAAGATAGCCCCTTGAAAGCTAGGATGTGGCCAACCAGATTTGATTGTTGCCTTGGTCATTTTTCCTAATGGCGCAAAACGGAAGCCACCACGACCTTTTACGGATAGTTTGATCCTAAATTCAGGACGAGTATTAAAGCGGCGCGTATGTTTCATTGAAGCATGAAATCCTGATTTTAAAAAGCTAGAAAGCTTTGTGCCAGGCTCTAAAGGTGCACTGGCTTTATCCCAGCGTATTGGTGTGGTTTCGGTAATCGCCTTGGTATCACTGAGACCAATCGTAAGATACGCCTTTTCCCAATCAACTTTGCGGTTAGTGGAATCTTTGTCGGGCAAGACAGAAAGATCAAATGCACCACTAATGGTTAAATCAGCAATATAAAGCAATGAACTATAAATGCCACGCTTTCTAAACTGCTCATTCAGATCCGCCTCAACTTTGAGTTCTTCAGGGAGTAGTACAATGGTTTTATGATTAAAAATATCACGGCTAATGGTTTTACTTTCACCATCTTTATCCGTTACTGTATTGGCACTGAAAATATGCTCAACATAGGGAACCACTAAAACAGGTCCAACAATCGTCTGCTGCGTGCCCCAACCTTTGCTAATATTATCTAGCGTTTGATGATAATACTGATTGCGCTCGCTAATAATCCCTTGTGTCATATAGAGCGGGATAAGCATTGAAAAGGCAAGTAGGGCAATAATAAAGGTGCGAAAAGTAATCGAGTCAGTGATAGCTTTTAGCTTATCCATAAGATAGACCTGTAGTTAGTTTAGGGGCGTTAATGTAGACTAAGCATTGATTGAATAGAACCGTGAATAATTACCATCAGATTACAGTTACCACAAACCAAAGAGCAACTAAAAGCAAATGAAAGTACTAGGCATAGAATCATCCTGCGATGAAACAGGGGTCGCAATTTATGATACCGAACACGGTTTATTAGCAGACCAACTTTACTCGCAAATAGACCTTCATGCTGAATATGGTGGTGTCGTGCCAGAGCTTGCTTCCCGTGATCATATTCGCAAAACAACACCACTCATTAAAGGTGTATTAGCAGAAGCCAATCTAAATATGTCAGATTTGGATGGCATCGCCTATACCTCAGGACCAGGCTTAATGGGCGCCTTAATGGTGGGTGCATCCATTGGGCGATCTTTGGCATGGGGGTTGAATATTCCCGCCGTTGCAGTACATCATATGGAAGGGCATTTACTCGCGCCCATGCTGGAAAAAAAACCACCAGAATTCCCCTTTATCGCGCTATTAGTCTCAGGCGGGCATACCTTATTGGTAAACGTTAAATGTATTGGTGATTATAAAATACTAGGTGAATCGTTAGATGACGCAGTTGGAGAAGCCTTTGATAAAACAGCAAAAATGTTAGGCTTAGGGTATCCGGGAGGCCCCGTATTAGCGGCATTAGCAAAACAAGGGCGAGCAGATATTTATAAATTTCCCCGTCCTATGGTCAATCGTCCTGGGCTAGATTTTAGCTTTAGTGGTCTAAAAACTTTCGCTTTAACCACATGGAATAAATCAGATAAAACCGAACAAACACAAGCAGATATAGCCTACGCCTTTCAAGAAGCGGTTGTTGACACTCTGTTTATCAAATGTCGTCGCGCATTAGAACAAATCAACAGCAAGCGCTTGGTAATAGCTGGTGGAGTGGGAGCAAACCTGCGTTTACGTGAAAAATTACAAGAATTAGAGGCGGCAGTACACTTTCCTCGCATGGAGTTTTGTACTGATAATGGCGCAATGATTGCTTATGCGGGTGCGATTCGTTTGCAAGCAGGGCAAACTGAAGACGCGATTATTCAGCCTAGACCGCGTTGGTCACTTGAGGAATTGGACTCCCCTTAGGAAATCTAAAGAAATAATTCCTAAATACACTAACTCTCGATAAGATAACACTCCATTAAATACTAAAAAGTGAATCTTTATGAGCAAATTTTGGAGTCCACGTACTCACGAACTCGCGCCCTACACGCCTGGTGAGCAACCGCAAGATACTCAGTATATAAAATTAAATACCAATGAAAACCCTTATCCTCCGTCGCCTTTGGCTATCGAGGCAATGCAACAAGCGGTTTCCAATGATTTACGTTTATATTCTGATCCCCAAGCAACGAAGCTAAAACAGTCAATTGCTGATTTTTATCAAGTGGATATTAGTAATGTATTTGTCGGTAACAGCTCTGATGAGGTGTTAGCACATAGCTTTGCAGGCTTGCTTAATCATGATAAACCGTTACTTTACCCTGATATTAGTTACAGCTTTTACCCTTCCTATATCAATTTATATGGCATTAATGCGAAAACTATTCCGCTGGATAATGAGTTGTGCATTGATTTTTCTGATTATAATCAAGAAAATGGGGCGATTGTTTTTCCAAATCCCAATGCACCCACAGGTTCTGCAGTAGCGCTTGATGATATTGAAAAACTGGTACAGCAGCATCCTGAGTCAGTTATTCTTGTTGATGAAGCGTATGTAGATTTTGGCGCTGAAACAGCTATCCCGCTAACCCAAAAATATGCAAATATTATTGTCGTGCAAACCTTCTCAAAGTCACGATCACTGGCTGGATTACGCGTTGGTTTTGCCATTGCGCCTGCGGAACTAGTTGAAGGGTTGGAGCGGGTTAAAAACTCGTTTAATAGCTATCCGCTAGACCGTATAGGCATTGAAGGAGGGGCTGCTTCAATGCGGGATAAAGCCTATTTTGAACAAACTTGCCAAAAAATTATTAACACCCGTGAAGCAACTAATAAAGCACTGCAACAGTTAGGGTTTAAAACCTTGCCATCATCCAGTAACTTTATCTTTGCCAGCAGCGATAAAATGCCCGCAAAGGAACTGTATCTAGAATTGAAAAAACAAGGTGTGCTGGTGCGTTACTTTAATAAACCACGCATTGATAACTATCTGCGCATTACCATTGGAACAGATGAAGAAATGAGTGTATTGATTGACAAGCTGAAAGGAATCATTCCTGCTGATAGTTAGCCCTGTCCACCCTGCCCTACAATACCTTTAAAAACTAACGCTCTCATTCCCGTCATGCTATTTCTTCGGTGATGGATTCTCATTTAAGCGCTTAAAGGTCGCTAACAATGTTGATCCATCGCGCAACTCAGCCATTCCTTGTTCCGTAACGCTTAATTCTAGTGGTTTTTTCTGCTCAGGATTGGTCGATGGCGCACAATCAAACGCCAGTTTTTTCTTGTCAGCAGTTGTCCAAAAACAATGCCAAACGGTATTATTGCGTTTGCTGCTAGTAAACTCCGCCCTGCCTTCAAAGCCAACAGTTAGTTTAGAAATACCCTGTTCATTATCAGCAACCGCCTCCCAGACCCCTGAACCTAAGTGCGGCGTACAGGCAGACAGTAATAAAAGAGCACTAATAAAAAATGATGTAAAACGCAACGATAAAAAATTCATAAACTATTCTCTATTTTAGGGATTAAAGGAGTTGCTTCATTTTCACCAATAAAAGAAAGCAGTGCCATAACACGAATCAAGATCGACATTATTATTGCAATGCGCTAGGAAATAAAGATTCGTATCTATCCCTATTTGTTGAGGTATAAAGCTTTGTGAGCTTGTCACTGATTTTGTTTTCATGGTTTCTGTTATGGAAAAAAATTATCTAAAAGGCAGATGCAAGCTATACTTGGGGTATGGTTTCTTTCTTATCAGTCAGGGCAAATAAATGAAAAAACTACCCATTGGCATACAAACATTTGAAAAAATACGGACAGGTAATTATGCCTATATAGATAAAACCGCTATAGCACTGAGATTGATACAAAAAGGGGAATACTATTTCCTTTCCCGCCCACGTCGATTTGGTAAATCACTTTTTTTAGATACCTTGCAGGATATTTTTGAAAGCAAAAAAGCGCTATTTACAGGGCTTAAAATCTACGATAAATGGGATTGGGAAACCACCTATCCTGTGATTAAAATTAGTTTTGGAGCAGGTCTACATAACGGAAAAACTGCACAAGAAGCACTGGATAAAACCATTTTTAGTATTCTGGAGCGTAATAAAAAAGCCCTAAACGTTAGTTGCAAAAATAGAAATGATGCTAAGGATAGTTTTGCTGAACTCATTGAAGCGGCTTACCATCAACATGGTAGCGTGGTTATTCTGATTGATGAATATGATAAGCCTATTCTGGATAATATTACAGATAAAAAAATCGCAACACAGATGCGAGATCATCTGAAAAATATCTATTCCGTGATTAAAGAGTGTGATAAATATATCCGTTTTGTCTTTATCACAGGTGTGAGTAAATTTAGCAAAATTAACCTCTTTAGTGGACTAAATAATTTAAATGATATAACCATTAATAAAAACTACGCCACTATTTGCGGCTATACCCACCATGACTTACAGACCACTTTCAAGGATCACTTACAAGGGGTTGATATGGAGTTGCTTAGAGATTGGTATAATGGCTACAACTATTTAGGGGAACCTGTTTATAACCCTTTTGATATTTTGCTCTTTATTTCCAATGGTGCTCGCATCTATAAAAACTATTGGTGGAGTACGGGTAATCCCAGCTTTCTCCTTAAATTACTACAGGAAAAGACCTGGTATATTCCTGAACTTGCTCATTATGAAGTCGATGAAACTATAATGGATAGCTTTGATGTTGATCATATCAGTCTAGTCGCCTTATTATGGCAAACAGGCTACCTCACCATTAAAGAAGAACGTCAAGGAATGTTTGGCGCAAGTTATTTGCTTGGCACGCCCAATCGAGAAATTCAGACCTCATTGAATGCCCTTTTTATTGCCTACCTCACCACTCAAACAGATGAATCACTAAAAATACGTCATCGTTTAGTTGAGCAATTGCAGTCAAGTGATATGCAAGGCATGGAAAGTGAAATAAGACGCCTATTTGCATCCATTCCTTATAATAATTTTACCAATAATGACATTCAAAACTACGAAGGCTATTACGCCAGTGTACTCTATGCTTATCTTGCCAGCCTTGGATTTGAAATTATTGCAGAGGACACCACTAACCATAGTCGTATTGACATTACGTTAAAGCTTGAAGATAAAACCTATCTGATTGAAATTAAAGCCGTCAATAAAAGCACAGGAAAAGCATTGGAGCAAATAAAAGAGCGAGAATACTTTCTAAAATATCAAGGTATTAATGAGGTTTACTGTGTGGGTATGGAGTTTTGTAAAGAAGATCGAAACTTGTGTTTGTTTGAGTGGGAGAAGTTTTAGAGATTGTTAAAGAGTGCCTGCACCAGCGGCAATTGCACAAGCAGGACCTTGGGTGTGATCATGCTCATAATCAGCAAGACCCTGCTCAGGTGTTACATTAGGTGATGGCATCTCAAGTAAATTAAATTGTGATGCCACTTGAAATAAACTCCCTGCATTTACCTCCTCTTTATGCAACGCCTGCACATCTGCTACGCATTCTTGCAAGGTTAATTTAGCGGGTGGTAACGCCAAAGATTCAACCGTTTTCCTTAACTTCGATAAATTTGGTATTGATAAAGAGCCACAAGTATAGGTTTTACCATTCTGGCGGGATCGTATCGTTTCGCCCTCAAGAATAAGGTTCTCTTGAACTTGTTGTTTTGAAGCTTCTGTAAATCCTGTTAATTTTTCAAACCACATAATGATTTTCCTCTAGCATGCTGAATGAGTTGGATAATCAAGCGCACCAACCTAAGGAACGTACACACTCCTAAGTTTAATGCGCATAATATCTCACCTATTGTTATTGCTTTAATCGAGAGCGAATTTCGGCCAATGATGTCTCCTTAATCAATTGACCCTCTTTGAATACAGTTTTCAACATACCTTGCGCTTCTTGCGCTTTCGTTTGCTGATCAAATAAAACAAAGCCACTCTCATCCTCTTCAACTCGTAATAAACCCGATGCAGATTTTTTCTCGCCGCGATCAGTTGCGGGGTCTTTGGTTATATTTCTTCCATCACCATTCACCTGTCCCCACGTTGCTTTCATAGCAAATCCGAAGCTATCACGGGTTAAGTATTGATAAGTATAGCTGCCAATGCCAAAAACGATATTATTAGAAGCAAATCCTTTTTCTTCTAAGCGGGATAATATGGCTTGTGCGCGCTCTAGTGTAATGGAGTCACCGTAGATTAATCCCACTCTTTCATTGAGCATTTTATAGGATTTATCGGTCATTGTGCCGCCAAAAATATCCCATAAACACACTACTGCGCCCTTGTATTCGGCAGAATCAGGTGCTGCATCGGGGTCTCCTGCAATAATTTTTACAGGATCGCCGCTATCGGGTCTAAACACGACCTTGGCAAGTCCTAATGAATTCTCTTTTCTACCTAAAATCTCATTTTTTAATACTTTGGAATAATCCGTAATCACACGCCAAAAATCCCAAGTGTCGGAGACAATACTAACAATGCCAGAGGGATACAGGTCTTTAATTAAATAGCGAAAAGTATCAATTTCATTTTGCTTTAATCCCATGCTCATTACGCTATGTTCGGTTGCGGGTACCGATACCCCCACGACCTCATCGCCTGCATTATAAATGTCCTCAGCATAATCTATCGCAGAGACGGTATCGGTACCGATAAAACTGGTTAAATGTCCAAAACCTGATTGTGCGGCATCAATAATGCCACTCATACCTCTGGAGCTAAAATCATGTCCCTGAATATCGATAAATGCCAAGGGCGCCCCCGTCTTGAGTGCATATTGAGTAAATAATTTTCGATATTCATAGGCGATGGTTGCCGTCGTCGAGGGTTTCCAGACCTCTGCGCTAATTGCAGTTTCAATATAATTGGTTAGCCAGAAAAATTCTGGCAATGTATTGATAACAGTAAACATCGGGACTTTTATATTAACGCGGCTACCTTCAGGTAATGCTTTAATATTTAACGGCAAATAACCTAAATCGTGTAAATCTTCAATATGATCTAAAGGGACGCTATCCGCACCTAATGATTGATCCATGCGGCGCTTGTATTTTGCGATGACCAGATTTTTAGGTAGTTTAAAAAAACCAGTATTCCACGCATTAATGAGATAGTTTTTAATAAAACCCTGTAGCCCAACAAAGACCACGCGATCATCAAAACTATCGGGCAAAGGAGCGAGGCGAGATGATCTTGGCGTGAAGTTGGAGTATACAAATTGTGTATTTTCAGGATACTGCCGTCTGTGATCTGCTTTATAAAAATCTATTGTATTAAGTGGGTTATAGTTCATTGCTTACTCCTTTTATTGCCGTCATACGCGATGACATGGACGCGTGCATTCTGTGCTTGTGGCAAACTATTTGTGGTGAAAATCTCATCTATCAATCCGTTAAAAACATCCACACCTTTGCTAAAAATTCCATGCGAGACATATAAAATCACTCGTTCAACCTGTTTCTGTTGAAGTCGTTTAGCAATCTCAATAAAGGTTCTGCCACCATCACAAATATCATCAATAATAATCGCTGTCTTTCCTGATAAATCACCACACATTAACTGGGTATCAGTGATTATTCCTGTGGTTGGATCTCTTGTTTTTTTTGCCTTAATCATGCTTTTGATTGAAAATCTATCTTTCACGGCTAAGCATTTGTCCTGTGCACCTTTATCAGGGCAAACCAGCACTGCATTTTCTTGCTGTAGGTAATGCAACAAAGGAATGCTCTGCCCGATAATATCGGGCTGTGAAATATTAATAGCCTGTGTCAGCGTTTGAGTTACAGGGCTGTGAGCATCCCATACAGTTAGTGACTTAGGGCTTAAATCATTAATCAGTTTTGCCATGACTTCTAATGAAAAGGACTGCCCGCTGGCACAAA
>JAGLBQ010000010.1 GCA_023146675.1 Cocleimonas sp.
ATGAGTGCTAAGACACGATGATCAAATTGCACCGTCATTATATTTTCAAAAAAATTAAGCCAGATAGGTTCCATTGCGAATAATCCATCAGGTACTAATTGTCCATTCATTAAGGGGAAGGTATTGAAGACATGACCTGCTTTTAAACCTGCAACAAAGCCGCCCGATAGTAGCGTTGTAAAGACTAAAAGACTGAGGAATAAGGCATAGGGTTTTAAACATCTTACCGAGATTGGTTTGTTTTTTTGATCATTTGTTTGGAAAAATAAGCCCAGAGCTATCCATAAAATATAAGCATAAACAAAAAGAGCTAACCCTAGATGTGCAACCAGACGATATTGACTAACATGAGGATTATCGACTAAACCACTTTTTACCATATACCACCCTAATAGCCCCTGTAAGCCACCCAATATAAACATGGCGATGAGTTTTGGTTTTAGTGAGGGTTTTACCCAGCCTTTGAGAAAGAAGAAGAGCATCGGAAAAAAGAACAAAAGCCCAATGAACCGCCCTAAGATGCGATGCGAATATTCAAACCAGTAAATTGATTTGAAACCTGCTAAATCCATCATCTGGTTATTTATTTTATACTCTGGAAACAGCTGATAACGCTGGAAAGTTTCAAGCCACTCTGCCTGATTTAATGGCGGAAAAATACCCATAATAGGTGCCCAGTCTACCATTGATAGCCCCGAACCTGTCAGACGCGTGAGTCCGCCAAGAATAACCATCAAAAAAATAGTGACACAACAAATAAAAAGCCAAAGCGCAATGATTCGTTCATTTTTTAAAGTGTTCATTTAGCAGGCTTCCTCCTATTTTTTTGCTCATTCGCATACCATGCTCTGAGGTCATTTTGTTCACGGTGTAAGTTCATCATTGAGCGTACTGGACCTGTTTTAAAAATAATAGGCGAGACAAACTGCCATCGATTCTCATAATAAAAAAACCACACAGGTTTTATTTGAATCTTTCCTGATTGATTGTGTTCTATTGCTGATAACGCCCATCGTCCTTTCTGTTTAAATGACATCATCTTAAAAATCAATTTCTTTTGTTTTAGTAATTCATGTTGCTGATTAAACTGTTTATATATCTTTTGCTGGTGGCGCCAATGCAATGGCATAAAATAAAGTTGATCCAGCGCTTTTAATTCCCCCTTTTCTAACGTATTAAGATAGCTTAAAAGAGTAGGTTCAACGGATGGAGGCGTTGCATCAGGTCGAGAACATGCTGATAAGTTAAGACCAATTATCAGCATGAAAAAGGTTAAAAAAAAATAGTTTAAAACGCGCATAGGGTAATCATCTCAATCGGGGGTTTTCACAATAAAGTGCACTGTTTTTTCTAGTTTATTATCAAAGATCAGCGTAATAGGAATTTTATCGCCTGATTTAATCGTGGTTTGAAATCCCATCAACATAATATGATAACTGCCGTGCTGAAACTGAAGACTCCCCTGTGGTGGGATAATAATACGTTCAGCATGCTCCATTTTATGCTGTCCATTCTCATTAATACTTTGATGCAACATCACCTGATTGAATCCATCCGCCTTAGCCTGAAGCAGTGCAATGGGTGTATCAGAATAATTTTTCAAGTGCATAAATCCCGCTAAAGCTCCTGCTGAGGGAGGCGGTGTTCTAACCCAAGCATTGGTAATTTCAAGACCACTTGAAGGGGGTGGGCTTGAATTACAGGCGGATAAAAAAAACAGAATCAAAAAAGAGAGGCTATAACCAAAAATGCATGATGCAGGCTTGTCGTTCAACATGATTAATTGGCTTCTTTTTGAATGATTTTCTGATATGCCACTGCCATCTCATTGGCGGTATGGGGCGCTGGAAATAACCCTGCTACTTTAGTATCAGGATTAACTAAAATAATCGTAGTTGCATGCGATAGTAAATAATTTTTGTTATTTTTTTTGCCTATGGTATCGGTATTGAGTTGTTTCATCCAAGAAATACCAAACGGCATCGCTAACCGCGTTAAATCCGTTTGCTTTCCTGTCAATCCAATAAAATCAGCATCAAAATGTTTGACATATTTTTCCAACATCTCCGCTGAATCACGCTCTGGATCAACAGAAACAAACACAATTTTCGGGAGTTGCTCAGCAGGGAGTTGTTTGCGTAAATCGCCCATCATCTTGTGCAAAGTACTGAGTTCAACAGGGCAGACATCGGGGCAAAAGGTGTAGCCAAATAATAGCATATGCCACTTCCCTTTTAGTGTTGCCGTTGACACTTTCCCTTTCCCTGCTTGCTCTAAGGTCACAACAGGCAATGCTTTTCTGTCAGGGAGTTCTATATAAGTTTTAGGGTTGATGGGCTTATTTAAATCACTGGATGGAATCAGTTGATTAACGGCAGTTAGCACCACGGCAAGCAATAAAACAAGGAATAACACCTTCTTAACGGGCGTATTTTTCACTGAATTTGCCCCTGAGTTATTCTCTGTTTCGGGTTTCTGATTAACCATTATTGTTCCTTAGTCATTAATAATATAATTATGGCTTATTTTTCAATCTGAGTGAGTTCGATATAACAAGAAAGGAACTTAGCGACATACCGAGAGCTGCACCCCAAGGAGGAATCCAGCCAACAACGGCGAAAGGAATGGCTATAAAATTATAAGCGGCTGCCCAACTCAGATTTTGAATAATAATCTTACGACTTTTTTGTGATAATTGCCGTAACTTAGGAATAACATCAATAGGCTGTCCCATAATCACAAAGTCACTATTAATTTGCGCTAAATCCGTTGCACTGATAAAAGAAATTGACACATTAGCAGCCGCCAATGTCGGGGCATCATTAATACCATCACCGACCATAATGACATTATGCTGTTGTCTCTGCTGTGTTTGTATCCATGCTAATTTATCGTGAGGCGTCATATGCCCATGAAATTCCTCTATGCCGAGTTGTTTTGCAACTTGAGCCACACTATCAGGATGATCACCACTTAAAATAACCACCTTTTTTATTCCCTGAGACAACAAGGCTTGTATCATCGTATCACCACCTTGTCGCAGGGGGTCATGCAAAATGAAAACACATTCCAGATGTTCATTTTGGGATAGCCCGATAACAATATCACCAGCTTGCCGTGCTTTGTTAATCTCTAATTGCAATGACATGAGGTGAGAGACACTTTCACTGCCCTCTTTTTTAGTACAAAAAGAAAGTTTACCTAGCCTCCAACGCTGTCCTTTTATATCACCTTCTATGCCATTGCCAGGATGATTTTTTAGATTGTCCACCTCAAGAAAGGGGTTCTTTTGCGCTAATTTAAACGCTTTGGCAATTGGATGTTCTGACGAGCACTCTAAAGACGCCGCTATTTGTTGATACTCTGCATTCTTAAAATGAGCATTCTGACACAAGAGTGTTTGTCTTAATTCAGGCTGCCCCAGCGTTAACGTCCCTGTTTTATCAAAAACAATGGTATCACTTTGAGATAAGCCTTCAATGGCTGACATTTTAAGAGGCAACACCCCCATTTTTGCGAATAACCCCGAGCTTAATGACAGTGCAACAGGGGTTGCTAAGGCTAGCGCACAGGGGCAAGTAACAATTAAAACGGATACTGTGACAGGCAACGCTAATGATGCGTCTATAAAGAACCAAACCAACGCTGTCAGGGAGGCAATCATTAAAATAGCAAGGACAAACCATTTAGCGATTCTTTCTGCGATCAGTGCATAGTGAGGTCTAGATTTTATCCCTTTTTCAAGTAAGGTATGAATATCGGTTAAGGTAGAATCCAGATACAAGCGTTCTACTTGCATAATAACGGGTTGCTCAATATTGCAACTTCCGCTAATCAGATGATCCCCTCTCGCATAAGTAACAGGCATCATTTCACCTGTTAATAACGACTCATCGAAACTACTCTCTCCCTTAATCAGATACCCATCAACAGGGACGGTTTCTCCAGGATTGATAAGCACCTGATCACCGATGGCTAAATCCGTTACTAATACATCCTCCCATTCATTATTAGCATTTTTATTTTTCAATCGTGAACAGGTTTTAGGGATGACTTTGAGCAATCTATCCGTTGACGCAGCGGCAAGAAGACGCCCTTGCAGTTCATAATAACGCGCAGCCAGCATCAGAAAGATAAACATGGCAATGGAGTCATAATAGACCGTATGTGCTTGCTGAATCGTGGCAATAAAACTACCCACATAAGCAGTGGTCAAACCAATTACAATGGGTAAATCCATGCCTAAATGATGATTTTTTAAATCTCGCCACGCAGAGGTATAAAAAATTGCCCCAGAATAAAGCAACATAATGGAAACAATCAGTAAGTCTGTCCAGCGTCCGATGATCTCCCATAATGCCATATTTCCTTCTGCATCGACTCCACCCATCCAGTAGCCAGCGATAGCACGACCCATGACGGTCATACCCAGCAAACCAGAAAAAAGTAGTCGATTGATACTTTTTTGCTTTTGTTCTTTATTTAATTTTTCACGCTGGGAGGGATCAAAGGGATAGGCTTTATAACCAATGGAGGCAATAACAAGGAGAATGTCTGATAATTGTACCTGTTGAGGATTCCAACAGACTCTTGCCTGATGACTGGTGTAATCCATTTCGACATCCAGCACTCCCTCAATTTGTCGTAAATGTTGCTCATTAAGCCAAACACAAGCAGCACAACGAATATCATCTAGAATTAAAAAAGCCTCTTTGTTGCCGTCTTTTTGCTGACGAACAAAACTTTTTTGTATTTGGGGGCTGTCATAAATGACTAATTGCTCTAAAAAGTCGGGCAAAACAGCAGGCTCTGCTTCATCTTCTGTAACTTCTCGATAACGATAATAATCTTCGTTTCCAGATTCAACCACTGTTTTAGCCACGGCTTGACAACCAAAACAGCAAAAGCTTCGTTCTACACCGAGAACAGTGGTATGAATATTGCTATTTTTAGGTTGCTCAAGACCACAATGATAGCAATAGGCGTTAGTATGAGAAGTGATAAGGCTTTTCTCGTTGCCTTAATTTTTCATTTCTGCAAAATATTGTGCCAATGCATTGATTTCATCATCGGTTAATACTTCAGAAATAAAACGCATACGTGCATAAATATCATTATGACGGCTGCCGTCTTTATACTCCTGCATTGTTTTACGGAAATATTCAGCACGTTGCCCTGCTAATGAAGGAATATCTCTATCGTTACCTTCCGCATCCGCGCCATGACACAACAAACAAGGCGGTATCATTCGTTTTCCATCCCCTTTTGTGAGTAAAGGAAGGATTTTTTCTACCTGTTCTTTGCTTGCTAATTTAGGACGTGTCGCAGGGGGTAATGAAAAACGGGCATAATAGACTGAAATATCAGCCATATCCTGCTCAGTCATTTTTTCTGCGAGTCGAGACATTAACGTAGAGGTTGCCGTACCCGCACGTTTTCCATCCCGATAATCAATCAGCATTTTATAGGTATAATTTGCTTTTTGCCCTGCCATACTGGGCCAGTTTTTCGCTGCGGCAATGCCTTCTTCGCCATGACAGCTCGCACACATCATTTCCGTATTGATTTTTTTCCCACGGACAGGGTCACCGTTACGGACAAAAAGAATCTGCTCTATATCCCATGCAATATTAGAAGAAATATTGGAGCGTTCTTTAACGGTATTATCACTAGCGAATACGGTACTGGTTGCAAAGCCCAACAAGACCAATCCGATTAATACTTTATTCATACTATTCATTATTTGTCTTTCCTTTCTTAAATGCCCCATTGGGGTGACTCAGGCGTACCAATAAACCAGAATTGCAACACGGGGTAACCATAACTTGCAATTAAATAAATCAACATCGCCCAATTCCAGAAAGACAAGCTGTTTAATAAAGTAGGGACTCGTAACGGTGGATGGATCGCTTCGGCATAACTCACTTCTTGTTCCGCCTTACTAATGGTTGGCTGGCGTGATGTCATAAACAGGATATAGACAAATAGAAGTCCTGAAACCAGCAACATAATTGCTCCAATATTCATGATTAACATGGAGAAATCCCATGATCTGACCAACTCTTCGGCTTGCTGATAGGCTTGTACGGTATCGACACGACGCGGTTGTCCAATCAGCCCTAAATAATGCCACGGCATGGTGGTGATCCACATACCAAAAAACCATAACCATAATTGGGTCAGTACCAGCTTATTAGAATACAGCTGATGCCCTGTAATTTTAGGCCATAACCAATAAGCGGCTGCAAAATACATAATGACTGTTGTGCCGCCATAAATTAGGTGAAAATGTCCTGGTATCCACTGTGTATTATGAATAAGCGCATCGAGTGCATAGGCGGCATTAATCACGCCTCCCCAGCCCCCAACAGTCAACATCAAGAGCGATAAGGTGGAAGCTAATACGACGGGATTGGTATAATCCAATTTTTTGAGCCAGCCAAACAAACCTGTCCCACCGCGTAGACGCCCTGCTATTTCCATTGTTGCGATAATGGTAAAACCAGTAATCATGGTGGGCACGGCAACCATAAAGGTGCCAAACATATGCAGAAGTTTCCAACCTGCGGCGACCATTGGATCCATATATAGATGGTGCATTCCGATAGGCACTGAGAAAATAAACAGCATCACAAAAGCGATACGCGCAAATTCATCACTGAATAATTTGCCTCCCGCTTCTTTTGGTAAAATAGCATACATCACCAAATAGGCAGGAAATAACCAAAAGTAAACAATGCCATGCAAGGTTTCAGAGAATAAGACCCTTGCTAATCCTGGATCTAAGGTGTCGACCCAACCGAGCGAGACAGGAATTAATTGGAAGACAACTTCTGCGGCAACCCCTAAAGATGTCCATAACCATAATAAGGCATTCAATACCGTGCCATACATAATTAAAGGAACAGGTTTGCCAGGGTTCGCTTTTTTCCACTGTACGGTTGAAACAATCATCAAAACACACCAGAACCAAGAGCCAACCACTAACAGCGCTGCACCAATATAAAAAATGGGATGTGCGATCTCAGGCGGATAGAAGGTGTATAGAATGGATGCATTACCTGACAGCAACGCAATGGCTGCTAGTACCACGCCAATGGTTGACATCCAAAAGCCGACCCAAGCAAAGCGGGGCGACCATAACGCTTGTTTCAGGCTATGTACGGCAGTATGGTAGCCAAATCCCATAATAAAATAGGTACTCAGCACATACGCCATGAGCACGCCATGCGTGGAGGTCGAGGCATAATAGACAGCCGCATTTTCAAGCGCAGGAAACATACCACTGCGCTCAAGAACTTGATAAGCCCCCATTGGCAAGGCTAATGCAAAGGCAGCAAAGGCAACAAAAAAGTTCCAAAAAGCCAGCTTATTAGTGGAGTCAGTGGTTGCAGCTGATAATGCAAGTTCACTGGTTTTAATCGATGATGTTGCCATTTAGTGAACCTCAGCAGTTAATTTAAAGTCATCTTTAGGCACAATTTTGATCATACCGTACATATAGGCGTGAGCAAGCCCACAATATTCATCACAAATCACAGGGAAATCACCAAGACGGGTAAAGTTAGTGGTCAGCTCAGAAACATAACCAGGAACAATCATCGTATTCATATTACTGAAGGGAATGAGCACCCCATGAAGGACATCAAAGGATGCCATTCTAAATTTGATAGGTGTATTAATCGGTACTTCAACATGTTGAGGGTAAAAGCCGTAGCGTGCCGCCACCATTGTAACGACCAATGTACCGTCAGCATCTCGATGAACACCGAGCTTATCTTCCATAAACTCCCCTCCTCCAACACCAGAGGCAAGGTGTAAATGGGCGGAATCGATCACTTCTACATTGCTAGGGGGATGCACATTTTCAACAGCAGCATAATAAATGATGAGTACCCAAGTAAGAAGAACGATCACTGAGGTCATGATTATCCACTTTTTCTCAAGTGGATCAATATGGATGGACATATCGTTAGCTTCCTTTAATTAAGCGAACCACGAGCAACAAATAGCTCAAACCAGAAGTAAAGAAAACCGAGACTAAACAGTATTCCGTAAACGAACAGGATCGCCCATGTCCCTTTCGGCGAACTCTCAAGTATTTTCTTTTGTTCTTCTTCAGACATTTTTTTCATACTATTTCCTAGTGGATTTAACCCTTAAATAATACATTTTTATTTAAAATCCAATTAACCAGAATAAAGATAACGTTAACAACTGACGTTACAAGTATTAACAAGCTAATTATTAATGGACTGTATTAAGTTACACTACCTATTAATAAAAATATAGCATCAATATGCTATTTTTGAAAAAGGAGTGCATTGCGAATTATCAATGACGCTTGATTGACAATTCGCAATGAAAAACCGTGTTTGAGGGTGTTATGTTGCCATTTGGGTGACATAAATCAATGAATAGAAAGGTTTGCTAGTATTGATTGCTAGTTTTTTATACATTAATATGAGCATATTAGTTTCTACTTATATTAAAAATATACTAACGATTTATTTCCATTAATAGAGAAAGTAAGTTAGATTCTATTTAATGATGACATGGTTAGATATTCAATTTTACAGTAGTAAATTGGTTTTTTTATTCCATAAACATAATCATGTATATAATATAAGGATTAACTAATGAAGGCATTTTTATTATCTTTCTTTCTTATTGCAAGTAGTCTGGGTTCTATCAACACAGTCACTGCCAAAGATATTATTGGAGGCTTAACCTTGAAGGAAAATTTTGCCTTAGCAAAGAAATTCCCGATGCCCTCTGCTTGGCTTCTATCAGCTCAATGCTCTGCCTGTCATGGCACGATGGGGACTGAATTCAACGATATTATCCCTCCCCTAGCAGGAATGGATAAACAAGAATTTATTGATCGAATGCAGGAATACAAAACTAAAGATGCCAATCAATTTATTGTCATGGGCATCATCACACAACCAATAACGGATGAAGAAATTGAAGCGATGGCAGGCTTCTTTGCCAAATTAAAACCAGTCTCTCGAAGCCAAGGAAAAGTACCTAACGATGTTGTCGTGCCTGACTGGGCTAATATGAATCAGGGAGCAAAGTAATCAAGATGAACAATAAAAATTTGGATAAAAAGAAGGGTATGTCCCGTCGTCAAATGCTGAAAATGCTAGGCGCAACGGCTGCAACGTGTGGATTACTTGGCGCATCCAGTAAAGTCTTTTCTAAAAGCGCCCCACATATTGTTATCGTTGGTGGTGGAATTGGCGGGGCTTCTGCCGCTAAATACCTTCGTTTACTCAATGCTGATGTTAAAATCACCCTGATCGAACCTAATTCACAGTATATCTTCTGCCCAGGTAGTAATGAGGTTATTCCTGGTTGGATCACACTAGAAGATTTAATGGTCACCTATACCGCCTTAAAAACACGTTATCATGTCAATGTGATTCATGATAAAGCAAAAATTATCGACTTTGATAAAAAGCAACTCCGCTTAGAAAAAGGCACAGTACTCAATTATCATAAACTGATTGTATCCCCAGGACCGATGCATGGTTATCATGCTATTGAAGGCTTTAGCAAAGAACTTGCCGAAGGTGCTTTTCCATCCGCTTATAATGCGGGCAAGCAAACCATGAATCTACGCAATCAGATTCTTGCCATGAAACAAGGTGGAACGGTGATTATCGCTCCGCCAGAAAATGACTATCGTTGCCCTCCTGCTCCTTATGAACGCGCATCCTTTATTGCCTCGATGCTCAAAGAAAAAAATCCAACTGCTAAAATACTCATTTTAGATGCGAAAGATAGCTTTGTTCTTTCTGATAACTATATCTTTTATTGGGAAAAGACCTTTGGCTATGGCACTGACAACAGCATGATTGAGTGGGTACCAAAAAAGAAAGGCGGTAAAGTAGTCAAGCTGGATGCCACTAATCACGCAGTCATCACCGCAGATGGACAATCACATAAAGGTGATGTGATTAACATAATCCCTCCCGAAGCCGCAGGATTATTTGCCTTACAAAATGACCTAGCAGATACACAATGGTGTCCTGTTGACTTTTTAGACTTTAGCTCAATGCGCCATGATGATGTCTATGTGATTGGGGATAGTGTTGATGGCGCACCGATGCCAAAGACAGGTTATATTGCCAGTAATCAAGCGCGGATTGTTGTTCAGGCAATTAATGATGAACTACATGGCAGAGAAATTAGCACTCCGTTCATTATCAATGATTGTGTTGCAATGGCAGGGCATGACTATGGTATGGCGCTCTCCACAACCTTCCGCTACGCAGGCAAAGG
>JAGLBQ010000100.1 GCA_023146675.1 Cocleimonas sp.
TACTGTATTTAAAGAATTAAAAGCCTATTGAAACCACTGAATATTCAGCGTTATTATACCGATAACTGGGGAATTTATGAGCGAAACATCAATACAAGCCAACATGAAGTTGGAAAGCAGAATACACAAAAAATAGAGCTTAAAAATTTAAATTTACGAACATGGATTAAACGTTTAACACGACGAACTATTTGCTTGGTAGTGGGGTCATTTCTGTAAAACTATAATAGTTCAAAGCAGAAAAAATATGTAGATCATTGAATTAATGTTTATTTCTCAGCTGTTTCTTTTTTAAAATCATAGATCTGACCCACTACCCATTATTTAGAAGTCACACCCGTGAATACTCTGAATGGCTATAAAAAAGACTGGTATATTTTTCATGACAAAGTGCATGAGTGATGATTAAATGACCAGTTAACTGTAAATTGGACGATTTGGTTAAGTTGCACTATCCTTATAGTTGGATTTGGTTCATCTTGTAACCATCGTTTAGACGCAGTGCCACCCCCTTTTTACAAAATGGACTGCGATCATCAAATTATTAGTCTACACAAATTGAGTGTTATGAATTATAAAAAATACCCCCTAGTTGTATTATTTTCAGCCCTTATCACTGCGGGTGCTGTTTCTTGCTCCAATAATGACTTATTTAAGCAGTCATCATCAGGCAGACTTCAGGATTCTCTCAGTGAACAGTTCTTCAACGTAATGGCTGGAGAATTATATGGAGAAATGGGTAATGACAAGCAGTCTTTAGAGCATTACCTAAGAGTGGCAATGAAAAATGATGACCCTAAAGTTGCAAAACGTGCAACACAAATTGCATCTCGCTCTGGGCAAAATAATAAGGCGATTAAGGTTGCTCAACGCTGGTTAGAATTAGAGCCAAGCTCACTTGAAGCGCGCCAATACCTTGCCTTATTACTATTGCGCGAAAAACAGCATCAAAAATCTGCTAAGCAACTACATGAAGCGCAAATTCAGTTAGATAAGCAAGGTAGAGAAGGTATAGAAATCATTGGGGTCATGCTTGCTGCTGAAAAACAACATGAGTTAGCTTATCAAACCTATAAAGAATATCGCAAACTGGAACCCGCATCCGCAAAAATTCAATTGGTTTTATCATCACTAGCCTTTAGGGCTCGTCACTATGAAGAAGCCTTAACGGCAATACAGCCTTTACCCGCACAACTTGAAGGTCAGTCAAAAGAACAGGCACTACTACTACAAAGTAAAATTCTCTATAAATTAGAACGCCAAGCAGAAGCAATGCAGGTTTTATCACCTTTAATGCAATCCAAATCAACCACTGATATTGCGCTTCTAGAGTATGTTCGCTTATTGATTCGGGATAAACGCAATCAAGATGCTGCTACCGTATTGCTACGCTTAAATGAAAAGCACCCCCATAACTTTGATATAGGTAAAGCGCTCATCGCTCTCTATCTTGATTTACAGGAATACTCTCAAGCGGAAAAGCATCTGCCTAATTTATTAAAATCTGCCAAGTACCAAGGCGTTGCACACCACTTTCAAGCTGAAATCTATGAATCACGTCATGAGCTAGATTCTGCCTTGAGTGAGTATCAAAAAGTGCAAGATGGTGAGTTATATAACAGCGCTCAAGGTAGAATTCCACAGCTACTAGCGCAACAACATGGATTGGAGATGGCTCGTGAATGGTTACACCAAAAAGTATCCTCTACAAAAATCACCAAGATCAAAGCAAAATTTCTAACCATTGAAGCAACCATGCTATTGGAAAAAAAGATATATAGCGATGCTTTAGAGCTTCTTAATGAAGCTGACAGCTTAACGCCTAATCACATTGATATACGCTATAGCCGAGCTATTGCCCTGCAAGAACTAAAGCAAATTGCCAAAGCAGAGCGTGATTTTCGCTTTGTACTTGATCAGCGTGAAAATGATGTCAACACCCTCAATGCATTAGGTTATATGCTGGCAAGTTATACTGACCGCCTTGATGAAGCGCAGACACTAATAAACAAAGCATTATCACTCCGCCCTGATGATACGATGATCATAGATAGCCTTGGATGGTTATATTACAAACAAGGAAAAATTAACAAGGCGGAAACACAATTAAAAAAGGCATATAAAGCAAATAACAATCCTGAAATCGCCAGTCATTTGATTGAAGTCTTATCAAAAAAGGGTAATAAAGAAGAAGCGCTTGCCATTTTTAAAGAAATGATTGAACAATTTCCAAATGATGATCAACTTAAACGGGTGAAAAAGAAGATTATTGACTATAATCAAAACTCTTAAATATTTTAAGAACTGATTACGAAGGTCAATAAATGAATGTTTTAACAGAAAAAAAATTGTACAGCGCCAACAAAATAGGCATAGCGCTATTATTTAGCACACTTTTACTCGGCGGTTGCACAAGCCAGCAAAATAATATTAAGCCAGTGGTAAAAGCAAAACCTAAACCAACTAAAATGGTCTCTACCAAAGAGGCATTATGGAATAAACGCCAACAACAATTTACCAGAATGGCATCTTGGAATATGGATGGCAAAGTTGCAATGCGCTACAAAACAGATAATTGGAGCTTTGGTGTAAACTGGGCGCAAAAAGGCAAAAACTCTGTTATCAACATTAAAAATCCGTTTACAGGCGCAACCGTTGCGTTACTGACGCAAAATAATAGTAAAGTGACACTTAAAGCCTCTGATGGAAAAACTTATCAAGACACAAATGCCGAACGATTATTAAAAAAACAGGCAAATATAGAGCTACCACTTGAGGGTTTAGTCTATTGGGCACGTGGTATTACTGCACCGCAATATCCTAAAGGTAAGGTTGTACTGGATTCAATGGGTCGTCCCAAGCAAATCACCCAAGCTAATTGGCTAATCAAATACAAGCATTATAAGGGCAATGCTTACAATTCTCTTCCCAAAAAAATTATCCTAACGCGCAAAAAAGATGCTGTTTATGTCAATATGGTTGCTAAGAAATGGAAGATTAGATAAACAATTATGATGTTACCTGCACCTGCCAAGCTCAATCTATTCTTGCACATCATAGGGCGACGTGAGGATGGCTACCATCACTTACAAACGGTCTTTCAATTTTTAGATTACTGCGATGAAATAGAGCTAAACCAACGTGATGATGGGAAAATTAAACGTTTATCTGGATTAAAATCAATTAAATCTGAAGACGATCTGGTGGTTCAAGCCGCTAATCTACTAAAAGCTCACACCAAGTCATCACAAGGTGTTGAAATAAGCGTTAATAAAAAACTCCCTGTTGGTGGCGGACTTGGCGGGGGTAGCTCAGATGCTGCTACGACGTTAGTGGGATTGAACACCCTATGGAATTGTGGTTTAACGAATGATCAACTCGCTGAGCTAGGTCTACAGCTAGGCGCTGATATTCCTGTTTTTGTGCATGGATATGCCGCATGGGCAGAAGGTATTGGCGAGGTTTTAGAACCTATTACCCTTGATGAAGACTGGTTTGTAGTCGTTCATCCCAATGTTTTTGTCTCAACAGTTGAACTTTTTTCAGATCAGGCATTGACACGGGATTGTGAACCCTGCAAAATAGCGCGCTTTCTTGAGGGGCAGGTTAGCAATGTTTTTGAACCTGTCGTAAGAAATAAGCATCCAGAGGTTGCACAAGCACTGGATTGGTTATCTTCTTACTCAGCAGCACGTTTGACAGGAAGTGGCAGTTGTATTTTTGCTAAATTTTCCGATAAAACAGTTGCAAAAAAGGTACTAAATGAGTTACCTTCTCGCTGGTTCGGATTTGTAGCAAAAGGATTAAATAAATCACCTTTGCATACAAGCCTTGAGAAATACCAGTAGTCTGTAGACTGCATAAAATTGGGCCGTCGCCAAGCGGTAAGGCACCGGGTTTTGATCCCGTCATTCGTAGGTTCGATCCCTACCGGCCCAGCCATTATTTATATTAGGAAGCTTTAGATACCATCTTTAGCTTCCTTTTTACTTTATAGCGAGAGCAGATCGTGTCTGATGAAAGGATGATGATATTTGCAGGTAATGCGAACCCGCAGCTTGCTCAATCCGTTGCCGATCATATCGGTGTCCCTTTAGGAAAAGCAACAGTATCCCAGTTTAGCGATGGCGAAATTCATGTAGAAATACTTGAAAACGTACGCGGCAGCGATGTTTTTGTTATCCAGCCAACCTGTGCCCCCACCAATGATAATTTGATGGAGTTGCTCATTATGGTGGATGCATTGCAACGCGCATCCGCTGCGCGCATTACCGCTGTTATGCCCTACTTTGGTTATGCTCGTCAGGATCGTCGTGTACGCTCAAGACGAATGCCCATATCAGCGAAACTGGTTTCTGATATGTTATCAACAAGTCATGTTGATCGTATTCTAACTATTGAACTCCATTCAGAGCAAATCCAAGGCTTCTTCGATTTGCCCGTCGATAATATTTATGCTTCTGGCGTGTTAGGAAATGATATTACTGCACAGGACTATGAAAACCCTTGCGTGGTTTCTCCTGATGCTGGCGGTGTCGTACGCGCAAGAGAGCTGGCAAAAGCACTCGGTGATATCGAACTAGCAATTATTGATAAGCGTCGCCCTGCTCCCAATGTTTCTGCTGTTATGCATATTATTGGTGATGTAAAGGGAAAAACCTGTCTTATTGTTGATGACATGGTAGACACCGCGGGTACCCTTTGTCATGCGGCAAATGCCTTAAAAGAACAGGGGGCAATAGCCGTTCATGCCTATGTCACACACCCTGTCTTATCTGGAGCAGCGGTTGATAATATCTCCACATCAGGTCTTGATAGCCTTGTGGTAACCGACACCATTCCACTTAGTGATCAAGCCAGCAAATG
>JAGLBQ010000101.1 GCA_023146675.1 Cocleimonas sp.
GCGCTAAAGATGTTCGTATGCTAAGGATTGAGGAAGATAATGATCTTATGGATGCAATTAAGTAGCAATAGATGGGATATTTCTGTGATTTTAAGCATGAATATCAATTCCAAACTCAATTTTATTGATCAATAATCCAATCACTATATCATGCATTTTTTCAATGTTTCGGAAAAACAAAGTTTCTGAAGATAAATCACTAAAATATCAGTCACTTGCCCGAAGGGTGTCATGTTCTACAGCCAACCAAATCCAACGCTGGTTTGATGTTCTCCCAACAAAAGACCATTGCTCATCAAGCTCTGCCTCTTCACAGAAAGGTTTAAGAGTCACTTCTCGTGGCTGACCCTCTTCGAAAATTTGAAAGTTAGGATTGACCTGAGCCAGCATCTCAGCTTTTTTTTAAATCCAGCGCATGACCGTCGTTTTACTGATGTTGAGAACACGTGATGTATCACGGATTCCACTTCCATTAATCGCCATATCAATAACCTTTTTTTTACGTCAGGTTCGCATGCTTTATTCTCATACTCCAACCTAAGAAGTATGCTTTGAACATGTCTCATTTTTACAAAAGTAACGCTGAACACCTTTTGCACTTTTCCCTGCTTTTCCAAGGTTCATTGTCTCACAAAGCGGGCATTTAATTTCTTGGTAATATATCATTAACTAAATATAGACCATTTCACAGAAATGACCCGTTACACCTTGTTCTATGTCGCATTTGCAGGAGGTAAGTAGATGTATCAGGAAAAATTTAAAGCATTTGAAAATATAAAAACATTAGCGGGAAAGGCATGGGAGCATGCTGTGGCGATTGAAGCAGCATTATCGGCAGAAGAGCTGGAACTTCAAGAAAAACGGCATGATTTTATCCGTATGCAAGTGGGTGCTTTAGCACTAGCAAAAGAACAAGGTTTTGATCAGGGTATTGAAAAAGGCATTGAAAAAGAAAGACAGCGGAGCCAGATTGAGCTTGTGGTTAAGTCTTACCGCATAGGCTTATCCGTCTCAACAATCAGTGAGCTCACAGGGTTGGACGATGATGAAATTATGACGCTATTAAAAGCTCAAGATGATTTATAGGTAGTGGGTTAAATATTTGATTTTAAAAAATATTATAAATTCACAAGTTTGACGCACTACCACAATAATGAAGCGTACTTTAGAGGATAAAGACAGCATGAGTAGAAAACTAATCAGCTTTGATTGGGCAATGAAGCGTTTATTACGCAGTAAAGCCAACTTCAATGTGTTAGAGGGCTTTCTAAGTGAGTTGCTAAAAGATGATATTACGATTGAGGAGGTTCTTGAAAGTGAGTCAAACCAAGAAACGTCAATGGATAAATTTAATCGTGTTGATCTTAAAGTAAAAAATAGTGCTAAAGAAGTCATTATTATAGAAATTCAATATGATAGTGAGTTGGATTATTTTCAGCGTATTCTTTATGCAAGTTCAAAAGCAATTACAGAACATATGCATAAAGGTAAGGGTTACCAGAATGTGATTAAAGTAATTTCTATTAATATTCTCTATTTTAACCTTGGCGAAGGGGATGATTATATCTACAGAGGGACGACTCGATTTCAAGGGCTTCATGAGCAGGATGAGTTACGTTTAACGAGCGGGCAGAAAAAGCTATTTAGCAAAATAGAACCACATGATATTTTTCCTGAATATTACTTAATTCGTGTCAATAAGTTTAATGATATCGCTAAAGATACTCTTGATCAGTGGATTTATTTTTTTAAAAATGAAGAGATTAAGGAAGGTTTTAATGCAAAAGGTTTAAAACAAGCAAAAGAAGCGCTTGATGTAATGAAGTTATCTGAGCTAGAGCGTCTTGCTTATGAAAAATATCTTGATGATAAAAGTTATAAGGCAAGTATGTACCAGTCTACTTATGTAACAGGGCATTTAAAGGGGAAAAAGGAAGGACGAGAAGAAGGGCGGCATGAGGAGAAAATTGAAATGGCTATACTAATGAAAAAAGAAGATGAGTCGGTGAAGAAGATTATGAAATATACGCAATTAACAAGAGAAGAAATCGAGGGGCTGTGAAGGAAATAAATGAGGTCACGGGTCTGATGATAATATTTTATGTGGCGAGCATGACACCTGTAATGAACGTGTGGTTTGGGATAATATTATGGCTTTATAAAGGTTAAAAATGAATAAATTTAAGCACCTACCCTTTGCGCTTCCTTTATTAGGGGAAGAAGAAATAACAGAAGTCACCAATACTTTACGTTCTGGTTGGTTAACAACAGGCCCTAAAACAGCACAATTTGAAAAAGACTTCACCCAATTTATTGGTGTTGATTATGCCTTGGCGGTTAACTCTGCCACATCAGGCTTGCATCTAGCATTAGAGGCGATTGGCGTGGGACGGGGTGATAAAGTCATAACAACACCTTATACTTTTACGGCTACAGCGGAGGTTATCCGTTATTTAGGTGCTGATCCTATTTTGGTGGACATCGACCCTAAAACTTTCAATATAGACCCTGATAAAATCAGAGAAATTGCATCCAAACATAAAAATATTAAAGCCATTATGCCTGTTCATTTTGCGGGACAATCCTGTGAAATGGACGCTATTCGTGAAATAGCGAATGAGTATAATTGGAAGATTGTAGAAGATGCAGCCCATGCCTTACCGACTACGTGGAAAGGTGATATGGTTGGCACATTGTCTGATATTACCGTCTATAGTTTTTATGTCACTAAAACGATTGCTACTGGTGAAGGTGGTATGGTTGTGAGTAATAATGAAAACTATATTAAGCGCATGAAAGTAATGCGTTTGCATGGCATTAGCAGAGATGTTTTTGATCGCTATACATCAGATAAGCCCTCTTGGTTTTATGAAATAGTAGAGCCTGGTTATAAATACAATATGACGGATATTTCCGCTTCACTAGGCATCCATCAATTAAAGAAAGCTAGAGCTTTTCAACAGCGGCGTGAAGGGATGGCGATGCAATATAATGAGGCATTTGCAGATTTACCTTTGCGTATACCTTATGTTGCCTATCCTGATGATTTACATTCTTGGCACTTGTATGTTATTCAATTGGATCTTGGGGCATTAAAAATTACTCGGGATCAATTTATTGAGCTAATGGTAAAAGAAGGCATTGGGACAAGTGTTCACTTTATTCCTTTACATATACATCCTTATTGGCGGGATCAGTACGGCTATCAACCAGATGATTTTCCTATTGCGCTGGATGTTTTTAACCGAGCCGTTAGTTTACCTATTTACCCTAAAATGACAGATGAAGATACACTGCGAGTCATCTCATCGGTAACAAAAATATTAAAAATGTATAAAAAATGATTGAAAAAAGGATATTTGATTTGTTTTTTGTGAGCATTGGTGTTTTATTATTATTACCCGTCTTTCTAGTTATCAGTATTCTGATTAAGCGAGGTACTGATGGTCCTATCTTGTTTAAACAAATACGAGTAGGGCGCAATGGACGGCTATTTAAAGTCTTTAAGTTTCGCACTATGGTCGTAGATGCTGAAAAAAAAGGAGCAAAAATCACGACAGGAGGAGATCCAAGAATTACTCCTTCAGGACAATGGCTACGGAAGTACAAACTGGATGAATTACCCCAGCTTTTTAATGTGTTATTCGGCAGGATGAGTTTAGTAGGTCCTCGCCCTGAAGTGCCTGAGTATGTTGATTTTTACTCTAACCGACAAAAAGAAATTGTCCTATCTGTCCTACCTGGTATTACCGATACGGCTTCTATCGAATTTAGAAATGAAAATGATTTTCTTACGGGTTCTAGTAACCCTGTTAAGGATTATAAAGAAAAAGTACTTCCTATCAAGTTGGCGTATTATGAGCAGTATGTAAAAGAGCGCTCACTATGGTTAGATTTTAAAATAATAATTAAGACTCTTGCGGCTATTATAAAATAAACTAAAACTCATTGAGTTAGGAAGTTTCAAGTAATTAAGTTACCCGCATTGTGTAGGATTTTTGTTTCTGCTTGGGTTATCTCAAGAGGCGCATAGTCATTCTACGCAACGATTGAGATGGATCAAGCAGGGACAAAAAGACAAGCAAGGTGGGTAACTTAATTTCTTGGAGCTTCCTTAGGTTTGCTAGAGGAAGTGATGCAATGTATCAGGAAAAATTTAAAGCATTTGAAAATA
This sequence comes from Cocleimonas sp., assembly GCA_023146675.1. Classification (GTDB taxonomy): domain Bacteria; phylum Pseudomonadota; class Gammaproteobacteria; order Thiotrichales; family Thiotrichaceae; genus JAGLBW01. The sequence continues at coordinate 4,175 of JAGLBQ010000101.1, forward strand.
TTGAGACGTTAGCGGGCAAAGCGTGGGAGCATGCTGTTGTGTTGGATCATTTTTCAAATATGAATATTAAAGATTGCTCTATAGAGTGTTTTCATTATCAGCAAATGGTTGAGCTATTTATCAAGCATTTATCAGAAACACAGAGCAAATATGGTTCATATAGTAAAAGCCATAAATTAAATAAATTATTAGAAGAGTTGATTTTTCTAACAGACTTTAAAACAAATAAAAGTAACTATCAGATGGCTCTTCAGATTATAACGGTGTGTGCTGAACAGTATCGGTATAATTTTCTAATAGATTGTCAAGGTTATAGAGAGGCGGTCAAGGTGTGCGATTTATTGCTAGATGAGCTTATAAAATACCAAAATAATGGATCATAGAGATAAATAGTTGTCATGAGTAGAAAATTAATCAGTTTTGATTGGGCAATGAAGCGTTTATTACGTAGCAAGGCTAATTTCAGTGTTTTGGAAGGCTTTCTAAGTGAGTTGCTAAAAGATGACATTACGATTGAAGAAGTTCTTGAAAGTGAGTCAAATCAAGAGACCCAAATGGATAAATTTAATCGGGTTGATCTTAAGGTGAAAAATAGCGCACAAGAAGTCATTGTTATTGAAATTCAATATGATAGTGAGCTAGATTATTTTCAGCGTATCCTTTATGCAAGTTCAAAAGCTATTACAGAGCATATGCGAATGGGAGAGAGCTATCAGCATGTTATTAAGGTTATCTCTATCAATATTCTCTATTTTAATCTTGGTGAAGGGGATGATTATATCTATAGAGGGACAACTCGGTTTAAAGGGCTTCATGAGCGAGATGAGCTGCATTTAACCAGTGGGCAGAGAAAGCTATTTAGCAAAGCAGAACCTCATGATATTTTCCCAGAATATTACTTAATCCGTGTTAATAAGTTTGATGATATTGCCAAAGATAGTCTTGATGAATGGATTTATTTCTTAAAAAATGAAGAGATTAAGGAGAGTTTTAGTGCGAAAGGCTTGAAACAGGCAAAAGAAGCGCTTGATGTAATGAAGCTATCTGAGCAAGAGCGAATTGCCTATGAAAAATATCTTGATGATAAAAGCTATAAAGCAAGCATGTACCAGTCTACCTATGTAACAGGGCATTTGAGAGGAAAAGAAGAAGGGCGAGAAGAAGG
>JAGLBQ010000102.1 GCA_023146675.1 Cocleimonas sp.
AAAAATTATGCAATATACGCAGCTATCAAGAGAAGAAATCAGGGAGCTATAAGAAAGTGAAAAGGCTAGCTTTTCTTATTTAGAATCAGCAAAGAAATCACCATTTGTCTTCTAAATAAACAACTTTAATTAATTTTCTATAAACTCTTAGCTTCCCTCAATATAAAAATAATTTGGAGTTTCTATGAGTATCAAATCATTAATTCTTGCTGTAGTTTTGTCTGTAATCTCTCTGTCCTCATTTGCTGAAGTTGTTAATATCAATAAAGCAAATGCAGCAACTTTTAAACATTACCTTAAAGGTATAGGTGCGAAAAAAGCAGAAAGTATTGTCAAATATCGTACTGAACATAAACGTTTTAAGACTGTTGCAGAAATAAAAGAAGTTAGAGGTATTGGCGATAAGATTTTCAAAAAAATAAAGGAAAATCTCTCCCTAGCAGAAGGTGTTGTTTCTGTTTCAAAGACTAAAACTAAGACTGTTAAGAAAAAGGTGAAAAAAGCTGATGAAGTTGTTGAGGATAAAATAGAAAATAGAGATACTGATAGGTCAGACTCTGTACATGATATTTTTTGAAAATATTATTAAGCTAAGCTTTTCTTTGAAAAAAAAGTGTAAACTGAGAAATAAAGGATGCCTAGATTCAAAATGGAAACTTTTAGAAAAAGGTAAAAGAAGACGATAGGGCATAGATAAACGTGCTTGTGCCTATTCCACCGAAAATAAGCATAATTGAAAAGAGTGTTTTTTTGATTTTATCCGTATGAAGCACCAAAATAATGGCGCAAATAACTAAACTAATTTGCAATAACAAGGTGGATATATCATGATAATCCCCTTGTTCGTTTAACTGTGCTGCTTTTTTATCCCATCCTTTTGCGCCAATAATTTTACCTAACTCCCCATCAATTTTTTGCGCCCAATTTTCTTTTCCTACCTGCTTGGAACCAAGTAGTATTTCTTTTTTCTCTTTATTATAACGAGAGATTTTTTTATCAAACAGGATGACTTGCTGTTCAAATACCTTGCTGTTTTCACCTGAGATTGTTCCTGAACTTAACAGTATTGTTAGGAGGTTGCGCTGATTTTCAATAATGGTTTTTTTTATACTTTTTGAGTTATACCATTGATAAGCATTGGCACTTTGGTTTTGGGCTATGATTTCATCCTCTCCAAATTTATTGGCAAGCAAATTATTAACCGCGAGTATTGCCGCAAAAATAGAGAGAAATACACTACATAAGATTTCGTATTTGTTCTTTTTAATATCCATTGAGTTATAAGTAAAGTGAGATAGGGGCTAAGTTATTGAGGTAGGGTATTTTATTTGTCAGATAATGACAGAAATGTGATGATATTTGTCCTTCTGAAGAGTTGCAAGGTATGCCTACGTTATTTTTGCTATGAACATTGCAACTATAGGGTATTTTGTAGAAATAATGCTTGACGAGTCATTTAAACTATTCCTATAAAAATTCTGCTTGCTGAAACAATGATAATTAGTATAGAATAGCGCGCTTTTGACTATCTGGAAAATATTAGTTAGTACTGATATATGAAGCTTCAGGTGGCTTGCTATAAGAACAAATTTGGAGAATAGTCATGGCTCGTGTATGCCAAGTAACAGGAAAGCGTCCAGTATCGGGAAATAACGTATCGCACGCTCATAATAAAACAAAACGTCGTTTTATACCAAACCTTCACTCACATCGTTTTTGGGTTGAGAGTGAAAATCGTTGGGTTAAGCTTCGTCTTACCGCTAAAGGCATGCGTATTATTGATAAGAAAGGGATTGATACCGTTCTTGCTGAAATGCGTAAACGTGGCGAAAAAGTATAATTAGTGACGTTGCATTACGTCCCATAGATCAAGGAATTACCCATGCGTGATAAAATCAAATTAGTATCAAGTGCTGGTACAGGTTACTACTACACAACAACAAAAAACAAGCGTACTATGACTGAAAAGTTAGCGCTTAAAAAGTATGATCCTGTTGTGCGTAAACATGTGATATTTAAGGAAGCTAAAATCAAATAATAATTTGAAACTTCTATTCAGTTAAAAAAGCCCATCCTTGTGATGGGCTTTTTTTATGCCTGAAAAATAGTTCTTTTTATTAAACCTAATAATCACATACCCTGTCTATTTGTATTATTTTAGGCATTGCATGAAACTACCTTACAAGGGATGATTCAGGTTTTAGGGTTAAATGAATGAGCACAAAAAATGAAAATATATCTTGTGGGGGGAGCTGTAAGAGACCGCTTGTTGGGATTACCTGTTAAGGATAATGATTGGGTGGTAACAGGTGCAAATCCTGAGACAATGTTGAAAGCGGGGTTCACGCCTGTTGGTAAAGATTTTCCTGTTTTTTTGCATCCTAAAACAGGTGAAGAATATGCCTTGGCGCGCACGGAGCGAAAATCTGGCAAGGGCTATCATGGCTTTCATTTTCATGCGGCGGATGATGTGACCTTAGAACAAGATGTGCAACGTCGAGACCTTACTATTAATGCGCTAGCTGAAGATAAAGATGGCAATCTTATTGACAGTATTGGTGGTAAAAAAGATTTGGAACAACGTGTATTACGTCATGTTTCCCCTGCTTTTGCTGAAGATCCTGTGCGTATTTTAAGAATCGCACGTTTTTTAGCACGTTTTTCTTATTTAGGGTTTCACATTGCTGATGAAACCATGCGCTTAATGAAAGCAATGGTAGAAGATGGAGAGATTGATGCACTCGTAGCAGAGCGAGTCTGGCAAGAAACGAGTCGTGCACTGGCAGAACCTAACCCTGAAAAGTTTATTGAAGCCTTGCATGAATGTGGTGCATTAAAGATTCTCTTTCCAGACATAGAGCGTTTATTTGGCGTTCCTCAGCCAGAACATCATCACCCTGAAATTGACACAGGCATCCATACTTTACTGGTGTTACAACAAGCCTGCCTATTAAGCGTTGAGCCAGAAGTGCGCTTTGCAGCATTAACCCATGATTTAGGAAAAGGAACCACAGAAAAAGACATCTTACCGCATCATTATGGGCATGAAGAGCGCGGTTATTATTTGGTGAAAGCTTTGTGTGATCGTTATAAAGCACCAAAAGCTTATCAACAATTGGCAGCCATCAGCAGCAAATACCACACGCATGTACACCGTGCTTTTGAAGTGAAACCTAAAACCTTACTCAATGTTTTAGAATCAACCGATGCCTTTCGTCGTCCTGAACGGTTTTTACAGTTTTTACAGGTCTGTATAGCTGATAGCCGTGGTCGCCCTACCTATGAAGAGAATCCCTATCCACAGGCAGATTTTTTTAAATTATTACTCGAACAGGTGATTAAGGTTGATGTTAAAGAAATTGTTGAGGCTGGCTTTAAGGGGATACAAATACGTGAGCAGTTGCATCAAAAAAGATTGCTAGTGGTTAAAAAATTGAGAAAAGAAGTGATAGTGGATAGTGATTGAAATAGCGGATTAGGAATATTAGCCTATTTTTATGACACACCAGCAAAAAAACCACCAATCCGCTTAGATAAAAGGGCTGTTCGATCGGGGCTTCTAAGTGCTTTTAGCACAGGCTCGCGTACATGAGGAATCCCCATTATATCGATTAAAATAACATTAAATGCCTCTTGCTCCTGATGTGCTAATGCTTTTATAAACAGTGATAGTAAATTTTTTTGTATAATATCCTGCCATGCTCGACCTGCAATTGCGGCGATCACTTCTATTTCTTGAGCAATATCCGTTGTTAAGACTTGTTGTAAGATTTTCTGCCGTGCAGCGTCTTCAGTACTACTTGATAGCGCTCTAATTAATGAAGCAACTAATTGCCCATTAGCCTGCTGTGCTTCAAGCTCCTGTTGTAAACGTTGCTGAAGTACAAGTGTTAATTCAGCACTAACCAGCGTGTGCTCTAGGTTTTCTGTAAAACTAACCAAAGGGGTTAATGGCAGTTGTAACAAGGCATTGCAAAGTAAATATTCATTATTATCGAGATGCAGACGCGCAATAATATCTGCTAACCCTTGCAAGCCTAAAAACTGCCACTGCTCATAACCTAGCTTACCCGCCAAATACGCTTGAGTCGGTGCATAATAGTGAGAGGGTTGTTGCTTTAACTCAACCGTAGCAAAGGCATGAAAGATCGCTAAACGATCTTGACGTGGTTTAAAAGCAAACGCACTTTCTTTCAGTGAATCTTGCATCTCCTGCCCCGTTTGTTGGGCTTGTAGATTATTGCCAACATGCACGAATAACTCCTGCATAAAAGCATCACGGGACGCTAGCTTTAGATAACCTAGTTCATCAATAGGGAACTGCAAAAACCAGATAGTAGGCTCGGTGTTATCATCCTCAGACCAAAAGAGTAAGGCTAGCCATGCTTTTTGCTGAAAGGGGTAAGGGTAAAGTGCGGACTGGTCTTCAACACGCTGGAATAAGTCATTGGGCAATAAGGTCAATTTACGACCGAGATCATAGAGGCGATATTCAAATTTGCCGAGTTTTAGGAACTGGCTAATACTATCTAATTTGTTTTCCATACATTTTGCTATTTTGAGAGAAAAATTAAGTGTAATTTACACTAAATAGTTGCTTAAAACATCTCGAAAGATTCTAATAACAAGGATGAAAAAACTCTTTCCTAGCAAAAATCAGTACAATGTTTCATCGTTAAAAATCATGGAATGGTCAGGTGCAATGATTGCTGTTATCGCGGCGATTATGCTGGCATTAAATGTTTCAATCAGTCCTTGGGCATTTGTGCTCTATTTTATTTCTAGCTGGATATTAGCAGTCTGGGGATGGTATAGCGGTGCTTATGCCATTGCCGTGCAGAATGTGATTTTTATTGGTATTAATTCACTTGGGATCTATCGTTGGTTGATTATGGCGCAATAGGCGGGCGGTATCACAAGGTTGTGACACGACCGTCATACCGATATATAAAAACTTAGGCGGGTAAAACGTGCGTAAAACAATCAAAGCCACGGTGCTATTCATCGCACTGTGTATACTCGCTTGGCTATTCTGGTTCTCTCTTCCT
>JAGLBQ010000103.1 GCA_023146675.1 Cocleimonas sp.
ATGCATCAGCATCTACCCATATTTTTACCATTACTTAACCCCATATTAATAGGTAATACAAAAAGCTGAATGCTATACTCTGCGCATTTTAATAACCACTATAACTTCCTATGAAAGCAGAACTTCAATTTTTTATGCTCCCTTCTGATGCAGAGGACTTTATTAACTTTGCCAAAGATCATATTGACACCATAACAGCGGATAATGACTTAGTAATTGGCGATTGCATACTGAGCTTTCAAGGATCAGAGCTCATAGAAAATACGCTCACGGTTGGTACCTTATCGGTTGATTCGGGAGGGTTAGATAATGGATGCAGTGATCATTTACGTACTAATAAAACCTATCGTACGTTGCGTAATTGGATTAAAAATAAATACGACAATCGCCTCAGCTCTTGGGTAGAAACTCAAGAAAGTAAAATGGGACGTTCACGTAATCAGTGGTTAGCGCCTGATGCTAAAAGCTGGAAACAACAGAATGATGATGCGATCATGCGTTTTTCAACACGAAGCCCTGTATTTTTTGATATTGCACCTGAGTTCTCAAATATGGGCGGTATTGAGCCAAGTGCAGGTAAATTTAAGGCGCGCAGCTAATACCCCATCAACGCTTTGAGGTTGCCGTTATAACCTGAAATTTGTTATTGGTAGCAATTACTTTGCTATTCCCAAAAATTTTCTTCAATTTAGCCGCATAATGCAAATGCTGATTACCCACAATCCACAATTTACCCCCTTTATTTAAGCATTTAGCGCTCTGTGTAAACATGCGCCAAGCTATCTGGTCACCTATCGTGTGCTGTTGATGAAAGGGGGGATTGCAAAGAATCAAATCAACGTTGCTATCAGGTAATTGGCTTAAACAGTCGCTTACGATAAATTCACTCTGCCTACTCTCTTTATAAATCTTGTCATAATTCATTTTAGCTGATGCCACCGCCATATAGGACTCATCTAAAAAGCTGATATTGCTTTGCGGTTGATAGCGTTGTGCGATAATGCCTAATACGCCATTACCACAACCAAGATCGACAATATGCTTGGCTTGAGGAAGTTTTTTAAACTGTTCCAACATTAGCAAACTGCCATAATCAAGCTTGTCTTTTGAAAATAAATTGGCGTGATTACTGAGGTGAATGCCCAGTGATTTTACGTGATAGTCCTTAGGATAAGGGGATTTTATTTCTGTCTCAGATTTCTCATAGTGACTAAAAATCAAACGTGCTTTTTTCTTCGCTAATGAGGTGGTCGTTGTGCCAAGTATGTTCTCAAACAGCATTAATGTTGAGGTGTGAATATTGCGCGTCATGGCGGCGGCAATAATTTTTGTATCCGCATTAATATGTTCTTTTAGCTTAATCAACTGATCTTCTAATAATGCGCTGGTTTTGGGGATTTTGATTAGCACAGTAGTAAATAATCCCTTGGGTGTTTCTGTGCTAGGAATAAAATGATGCGCAGGCTGTAACTGATTAAGGTGGTAATTATGGACAGTGGAAAGCTGACTGACACTAGAATCTGACCATGATTCTGGCGTATAGGCATTGAGACAGGTTGCCAGTGCACCAAATTGATCATTAAGAATAAGCAGCTTGCTGTCAGGCTGTAGTGTATTTTCTTGATGCAAATAATTTAATAAATATTCATCTGCGGCATCCCAAGCGCGCAATGTCTGCTTTTTTTGTAGTGGCAGACGCTGTAGTTGGTATGCGCCATAGGGTGTTTGAAAATGCTTATCAATAGTGTTCATATATTATTTTTCTAAAATTTGTAGACCATTAATTCCATCGGCAATAAATAGTCTGTTATTCGTTGAGGACACACCGCCAATATCCGAAAAAGCATAACGGCGTGCTGCTACGGTATGGATATTGGTCAAATCTGATAAATCAAGCAGTTGCAGGATTTCCTCAGAAGTAATAAATAGGGTCTTATCATCTGCCGATAGCGACAGTTTGCTCTGCACCGCGTCTACATCGCCACCCTTGTAAGTACTCAGCTGACTAATATCACTAGGATTAGCAACATTAAAAATGGTGATATTTTGCTGCTCAAAAACCAATAATTCTTTACCTGAATGAGAGAGTAATAGCTCAGGGTAATTATAGGGAAGATTCTTGAGAACAAAGCTAACAAAGGGATCACTTGGATCACTAATATCATAGACCGCTATATCTTTAGGAAGATCGGGTGAGATATAAAATAGTGTTTTAGCATCGTTTGATAGTGCTGATTGTCCAGATTTTAAATCAAATAAAGTAACAAGTTTAGATGTATTAGTAATATCAACGAGACGTGTTACATCAAAGTCTTGTATCACGGCGATCTTTTCATTTTCAGATAAACTAAAGCTATCCGCACCACGCATTTGCATTGAGCTAATGATGTATATAGCGTTTCTATTACTAATATCGATAACTAAGAAATTATCACCATCAACAGCGTAAAGCAGATTTTCATCTTTGCTTAGCTTGATTTGCATAAACTCGCCTGAGTTTATTGAAGATAGTTTCGTCAGTTTATTAAGCTTAGATACATCAAGTGTGATGAGTCCATCAGTATTACCAATAAAGACCGTATTGCCACTATCTGCTACTGCGACTGATCTAGCATATGAGGTGTTATATTTTGCTAACGTATTGAGACTGTATTGAGGTTCACCGATATAGCTATTTTTATAGGTTTCTCCCTTATTCATTGACTCTGTATGAATAACCCCCATACCTTTTGCTAAGTACAGATTAAAAGTAGTCGTTACATTTTTAGCAGCTATTATTGTGCAGTCAAGTTTAATCACATCGGCGAATATTTTGTAAGCAGTGGTGAAACTCGCTAGCTTCTTTACATAATGACAAGAAATACTCTCACCCTCATCATCAACATCATTGAAAAAGACATCATTAATGTCAGGTTTAGCTGGTCGACTAGTCGTATTGACTAGCGTGTTATTTTCATAATCTTTAACCTCAATAGCATCGCTTAATTTTTGATACGTTGTATAATTTTTTGGCGCGCTCTCATCAATACTTTCACGGATAATATCACCTGTTTTGGTGTAGTGAAACGTGGTGAAATCCTGAAGTGTGATAGAGTCATCAGCCGCCTCCGCATATTCTTTATGAAGCTTTGAAATGGTCTTGTTTGGTACAATATAGTCCATCGCATTGATGGCTGTACTATTACTAGAGCCACCACCACAGCCTGTTAAAAACAAACCAATGATAATACTTATTAGAATAGATATTGCTTTAATTTTAAACATGTTTTCCCCGTCAATTGTTCTTTTTTATAGTTACTTAATTTTTCGTGATAATAACACTAAACTATGTACTTTTTAACTTAAAGTATCCTGCTTTTAAGTGGTTAGTCTTCTCCGCTTTTTTCTTGTTTTGACTTATTGCCTGTGTAACACTTTCGTTTTTTTCAACGCGAAGCCCTGATGTGAACGAACAAATTCTTTTCATTTTTCTTTTTGCTATAGCCATTGGTGCATACACTCAAACAGTAACAGGCTTTGCGATGGGCTTGATTATTATGGGGGTGACAGCTTCGTTGCAACTGATGCCAATCTCCTTTATTGCGGCGGTTATTAGTTTAACTGGGCTAACTAACGTAATACTTGCCGTGTACAAAAGCCATCATCATATCAATTGGCAATTAATTCGTATTATTATGATTGGTTTTATGCCAGCGCTAGTGGCAGGTCTTGCTTTGTTGTATTTCTTAGATAAAACATCGACCCAATTATTGCAACTTATACTGGGTATTGTCATTATGCTTGGTGGTGTTTTACTAATGTTAAAACCTCACCCAAAAAAACAACTTTCATCGAGATATCTTACCTTGTTAGCGGGTGCTTCATCTGGAGTAATGGGAGGGTTGTTTAGCACCAGTGCACCACCGCTTATTTACTATCTTTATAAGCAACCACTGACAATTAAAGCGATTAAAAACACGCTACTAATGACCTTTATGATTGGCTCCATTACACGTATTGGCTTTATTGGCACACAAGGGCATATCACAACAGAAATTTTGTTATTTGCAGCGTATAGCCTGCCTGTCGTGTTTTTATTTACATGGTTAGGTAAAAATTACCCACCGCCACTCAGTGATATTAATATGCGACGTACAGCATTTGGATTATTGATTATTTTAGGAATTTCGACTACTTGGACTGCATTACTCATTGAATAGACTATAATTTAAGCTATAACCGCATGAACTAATGCGATACCTTCCGTTGCATCGATAACCATAAACCAATACCAATCGATAAGCCGCCAAGTAGATGATACAAGCGTATCTGCTCTCCAAGGAAAATAACAGCGAGTAATGCACCAAAAAGTGGCATTAGGTGAATGTATTGACCACTAATACTGGCACCCACCTTCGATACACCATAATTCCATGCAAGATAAGCGAAAATTGAGGGGAAAATAGCAATATATAAAAGGGTAAGGATTGAGGATTGATTTATTAATAGACCTGCTTCATTGAAAGGGTTGAGCAGGTAAATTGGCAGTAAAATAAGTAAGCCTAAGATCATGGTCGAGCCTAAAAAACTGAGTGCACTTAAGTCAGCAGGACGATATCGTTTTAAGAATATTGAGTAAACAGCCCAATCTAATGAGCCCACTAATATCCATAGATCACCTTTATTAAAACTGAGTTGTCTGATCACCGCACTATCCAGTTTTGTCAAAATAATCAAAACACCCAGCAAAGAGACTATTACGCCAATAATCTGACGTGAATTGATTGATTCATTAAAAAATACGCTTGAAATAATCAGAATAAAAATCGGGATAAATGAGTTAAGCAATGTGCCATTGGTAGCCGTAGTGTATTGCAAGCCTATATAAGCCAGTGTATTAAAGGCACTCACACTTAAAATGGCAAGTAACAGCAATACACTTAAATTACGCTTAATAATGGACCATTGTTGCAAAATAGGTTTAATAATAAAGGGAAAAATAATAATCAATGCCAGTGCCCAGCGCCAAAATGAAAGTGACACTGGCGATGCTTGATCTGCTATAGCACGACCTGCAATAAAGTTTCCTGCCCAGAAAAGGGGTGGCAAAAGGAGAATAAAATAAGGTTTCATAATAAGTCTGAGTAATGAATTGAATGGCTAAATTATAAAATAGTAATGAACTGAATGATTGTAGTATCGTCATAATGGTTGTTATGAAAAAAATTTACGAGGAAACTATGTTGGTAATCAATAAAAATATCAAGGCTCTAATAATGACAGTATTGGCGTTTTATACGCTATTATTAGCAGGCAACGCCACGGCTAATTCAGCTCAAAAAGAGTTGCTTAAACTTGCTGATACGAAAGCAAGTGGTGAATATGTAAGAAGCCGTTTTTTAAAGGCAATGACAACGACTATTAACCCTAATGCGGCTAAAAAAGTATTAATTATTGGCGATAGCCATGCGCAGGACTTTCTTAACAGCATACTAGAAAATAATTATTTAAAGGGTTATCAAATTACAACGCGTTATATTCCAACACGTTGTCAGATTTATTTGGGCGAAGATCATGAAAAACTAATTGCAAAAAAAGATAAAAGTCTGTGTACAACATCAGATAATTTATCGCAAGCTAAAGAGGCAATTGCCAAAGCAGATGTTGTTATTCTTTCTGCAAAATGGAGAAAGTGGGCAGCAAAAAAATTACCGCAAACAATTCAAAATATGGGCATCACAGAAAAGCAAAAACTCGTCGTGGTCGGGGTAAAAAGTTTTGGCAGAGTCTCTATTAAAAAATACCTGCGCATGTCAGATAATCAACTGCGTAAGCTACGCAATGAGATTGATGGGAACCAGAATGAAGTCAATGAGATCATGAAAAAAAGTGTCAGCAACAATGTATTTGTTAATACTCATCAACTTATTTGTGGCACATCCTCATCCTGCCCTCTTTTTACTGAAGATTTAAACCTAATTACCTTTGATGGCGGGCATTTAACTAAAAAAGGTGCGCAGTATGTTGGCAAGGCTTTATTTCAGGGAAAGGTGTTGAGTAGTCTTAAATAAGGCATCAGATAAGTGGTAGTGGCTATAGATAGCTGTTGTTTACATATAAAGCTATATTAGACAATAATTATCTATTCAGATAAGACTTTAAGGCTTAAAAACAATAAATTTATTCATATTAAACAAACAAGATGGGTAGATTTTTTGAGTTGAGCATTTTTATTTGGGGGAATATATGAAAAAGCTAATCTATGCCATTATTACGGTTGTGTGTATTGTATTAATGTATCCAATAGAAGGGGATGACTTAAAAAAATTAGATGCTAATCGAATAATGGTGGCTGTGGGGGAATGAGTCTAAATGGGTTCTTTGCATCTGCATCACTTTCTTGTTACGTATATTTTCTTAATCATTGTTGCGTAGCCTGCTTATTTGAAATGAAAATCCTGAGCCAAGTATAGGATACTATTAAACCCTCCGTCTTAAAACTGTCAGCAAGCCTAATAAAGACTCGTTATACTCATGCTTTTACTACCTCTTAGAATAAATTGAGCTTAATAATGTTAAATATTTCAAATAACAGTCTAGAATATAAAGCTATAAAACTAGCTTTATTGTTAATGTTTTCACTCAGCCTAAGTCTATTAAATGGCTGTAGTGTGAGTTACAAAAATGTAAAACTAGAAAATGGCAATCGCCCTGTCGCACGTATTTTGACAAATAAGCAAAAGAGGTCAATCAATGGTTTAGCAAGAGCTTTACTAGCATTAGGTCCTAATACGAGCAAAGCAGAAGCTGATGCTATTGCCTATGATGCAATTGTTTATCCCATGATTTTAGCCAATCAATATAACTTAGTTTACCCACCGCAGTTACAAAACATACTAGTCAATGGCAAACGCCGTGATCGAGGTTTATGTTGGCAATGGGCTGATGATATGACCGCTCATATGAAAAAGAAAAACCTAAAAACCTTTGATCTACTGAGGGGTACAGCCAATAGAAGATTGAAAAACGAACATAATTCATTAGTTGTTGTTGCTAAAGGTGCCCATTTTTATTCAGGAATCATGTTAGATCCTTGGAGAAATTCAGGTGATCTTTATTGGGAGAAAGTGACTAACGATGAAGATCCGCAATATACTTGGCATGAATTTGTCAATTAAGATGAAAAATGTGTCAGGTCTGACCAGTTAGCGCAAATAGCTTGAGAACTGCATAGTGAAAGTTTATTTTTGAAATTGAAATAATCATCTATAGATGATGTGAACCTAAAAATTAATCAAAAATAAAACAGGAGTTCATGATGAGCCCAACTGTCACTAGCAAATGCACGTTTGAAAAAATGAATAATGCTATCTCTAACCCTACCTTTGCAGCTACAGCCTCTATTGCCTTTCTATTAGGTATTACGTCTATCTCAGGCGTAATGGAAGATCCACAAAAAATTAAAAATACAGTGGAACTGATTCAGAATACAGTTCAGCTTGGCTCGGTAATGAATATTGATTACTCTCTTGTATCGCCATCTAATTAGAAAAAAAATTTACAGATAGCATCTCTATTTTTAGAATAGGCACGAAAATAAAGATACTCTGGCTCAAATTCAACTATATCTTTCAGACAAAACCCGCGAGAATTTCCCTAGAAAGTTTATATTTTCACTAGAGCCAGAGCCTTCTATAGTATTGATTAAAAAACTAATAATACTATTTAAGCTAGGATTATTACTATCCAAAACTTACAAACACATGCGCATAATGTTATAAAAAAAGCTCAATATAATTTGGGGAAATCAAGACTGTAAAAGGCATCTTTGTAAAAATCATAACGATGAAACACGACAGAGAAAACTCCTAGTTTATATCTGCAATCCCCCTTTGGGTATCAACAGAATCCGTTACAATCCGTAAATTTTAACAGCACCTCCTTAAATTAATCTCTTTATAATTGGCTTGTGATTGGGTGCAAACGCTTAATCATTTCCTTGAATACTTTAGGGCTGGCAGCCACAATATCACCCGTTTTCATATGATCATTGCCACCTTTTAGATCACTCACCATACCCCCTGCTTCTTGAACCATTAATACGCCTGCGGCAATATCCCATTCATGCAAGGTAAACTCCCAAAAGCCGTCATAACGACCTGCGGCAACGTAAGCAAGATCCAAAGCGGCTGAACCTGGACGACGAATCCCTGCGGTATCGGGCAGCAATGCTTTCATACTGGCAAGATAAGGATCAATAAGATGATTCTGATCGGGGCGATAGGGAACGCCAGTGGTTAACAATGCGCCATGCATACTGCGACGATCTTTTACACGGATGCGGCGGCCATTTAACGTAGCACCTTGACCTCTAGATGCCGTAAATAAATCATCTTTAATAGGATCATAAATAACGGACTGATATAATTTTCCACGATGCTTTAACGCAATAGAAACAGAATAATGCGGAATACTATAGAGGAAGTTGGTTGTGCCATCTAAAGGGTCAATAATCCACTCATACTCAGCCGTACCCTCCGTGTACCCTGTTTCTTCACCAAGAAAAGCATGATCAGGATATGCTTTTTTCAGCGTGTTAATGATAATTTTTTCAGCGTTTCTATCGACTTCGCTAACAAAATCATTAATATCTTTAGTTTCAATATGTAAGGAGTCGATTCTATCCGCAGAACGGGCGATAATCTCACCTGCTTCACGGGCTGCTGTAATGGCGGTATTGAGCATTGGGTGCATAATAATTTTCTTTTTTTGAAGGGTTGGCGGAGAATAACAGATAAATGAGTTTAAGTAATATCAGAATTGTATTGATACAGACATCACATCCAGGAAATATTGGCTCAACAGCACGGGCGATGAAAACAATGGGATTATCCGACCTTTGCTTGGTTAATCCTAAGATGTTTCCTGATCCACAAGCAACGACGATGTCATCCAATGCAAATGATATTTTAGATAATGCAAAAGTGGTCGATAGTTTGCAACAAGCAGTGGCAGATTGTCATGTAGTCATTGGAACTAGCGCACGTCATTTGCGCACCTTATCTTGGGATACATTTGATCCACGCCATTGCGGTGAATTTATTGGCAAGCAAGTGGCAGATAATAAAAAAGTAGCGTTGATATTTGGTCGCGAACGCACAGGTTTAACCAATGAGGAGTTATCGTTCTGCCATCATTTGGTACATATCCCAACGAATGCGGATTATAGTTCACTTAATATTGCATCAGCCGTGCAAATTTTGAGTTATGAATGCCGTATGGGAAGTGTTGATATTCAGCAATCATCTCACCCACTAGATGAAGAAGTAATAAGCACCAAGGAGTTGGAAGGCTTTTATCAGCATCTTGAAAAAGTGCTCATAGAGGTTGAATTTTTAGATCCAGAGAATCCACGCTATTTAATGCCGCGTTTGCGCAGAATGTATGGACGAATTGCAGTAACACGCAGTGAATTAAGTCTTTTACGCGGTATGCTATCAGCCTTTCAAGGTAGAAAATTTACAAGACGTGAAAAATAATTGATAATTGGACTTATGATACACATAAAACAAAAATACTCTCCCGCGCTAGTTAGCTCCATCGCTTATAAAGAACAGACTATATTGAGTGAGGGTAAGATAATTTTTGTTACTCCCCCCTCCAATAGCCTCACCCGACAATATTTAAATTGGATAACGCTATTATTATGTTGCTCCCTCTTGTTTTCACCTGCACTTTTTGCAAATGATGCCGCTGATAATGGGTTTTCATTTTTAGATTGGCAACATGAATTCAAAATTAAAGCATTAGAAGCAGGCATTAGCACTCAAACCTTTGATTCCGCTTTTGATCAGCTTCAGCTAAATGAAACAGTCTTGAAGTTAGATAATAGTCAGCCCGAATTTAGTCGTGCTATCTGGACTTATATTGATAATGCAATCGCTAATAATCGTATTGAAAAAGGCAAAGCGGTTCTCAAAAAACATCGTAATTTATTTGATGAGGTTTCTAAGGCATATCACGTACCCTCTGAAATTATTATCGCAATTTGGGCAATGGAAAGTGATTTCGGTGGTAACTATGGCAGCATGAATGTAATCCGCTCACTTGCTACCTTGGCTTATGGCGGAAAGCGCAAGACGTTCGCAGTAAAGGAGTTATTGACTGCATTGAAAATAATGCAACAAGAAAAACTCCAGCCAAAAACGATGGTTGGTTCGTGGGCAGGCGCGATGGGACATCCGCAATTTATGCCATCATCTTTCAAAAAATACGCAGTAGATTTTAATTTTGATGGCAAGCGTGATTTATGGCATAGCCTTGATGATTCCTTTGCCTCCATCGCACACTATATGCAAGGGGAAGGCTGGAAAGAGGATGAAACGTGGGGCAGAGAAGTTGTCTTACCTGAGCATTTTATGTGGCAAAAACAGGCTCAATTTAATCCGAAAAATGAACGTCTAACCATTAGTGAGTGGATGTTATGGGGCATTAAACCCATATCAGGAAAAGATTTTAAACATTATGACCAATTGGCTACATTATTTTTTCCTGCGGGGCATTTAGGTCCTGTATTTTTAGTGTTTGATAACTTTGAGGTTATTAAAAAATACAATTTATCACTAAGCTACAGCTTGGCAGTAGGATTATTAGCATCAGGTATTGCAGAGGAAACAGGAAGTGAGAATCTGTTGGTCGGGAAATGGCCCCGAGAGGATAAATCGCTGAGTCGAGACGACAAAATAATGCTGCAAACAGAATTAAACAAACAAGGGTTTAATGCAGGCAAGGTTGATGGAAAAGTAGGTAGCAACACCCGCAAAGCCATCCGACAATGGCAGCTAAAAAACACATTAGCCGCCGATGGTTATATGCCGTATCAATTATTTAAAAAAATCCAAAACAGTATCCGTGAATGATTTTTCTTTCACCTCTTCTTTCATTCCCGTTTTTATCACATCGCTCTTATCGTTTGATTTTGGTGCTTCTTTTATCACAGGTTCTGCACTTTTTAATGCACGAATTTTGTCCAGAATACGCGTATCATCCCATTCTCTAGGACCAACAGCGCTATAGGCAACTGCTCCATTAGGGCTAATAATATAAGTTGTTGGTAAGCCCCTGATTCTCCAAGCTTCAAGCGATTCACTGGTAGGGTCTAGCAAAATAGGAAAATCAATCGGGTGCTCATTTTGATAAACATGCACAGCCGCTTCATCTTCACCCACATTAATCGCCAACATTTGAATCCCCTCTTCTTTTAAGTGCTTCCATGCACGATTCATCGAAGGCATCTCCTTGCGGCAAGGCGGACACCACGTTGCCCAGAAATTAATAACAATCGGCTTACCCTTATAATCTGCCAGTTTATGAATTTTGTCATTTAGGTCAGGATACTCAAATGCTGGCGCTGTTGACCTGCCAGAAAGCTGCTTTAATAAAGGACGTTCGGCAAAAACCTGTGCCGATGACAATATAAGCAGAAATGAACAGAGAAATAGTATAAATTTGTTGAACATAATATGCCCTTAGTGTTGAATATAGTTAGTTATGAAAACCCCATGCCCCTGTAAATCATTATCTGAATACAAAGTTTGTTGTGAGCCATATCATAATGGAAAACAAAGCGCACCAACAGCCGAAGCATTAATGCGATCTCGCTACAGTGCCTATGCGCTACAGCGACCACGTTATCTCTTTAAAACATGGCATAAAGAAACACGTCCATCATTAAAAAGCCTATCACAACCAGATGATACCCAATGGATAAATCTAAAAATCACAAAAACTGAGCAAGGAATGCAACAGGATTCTACAGGAATGGTTGCGTTTATTGCTACCTATGTGCAGAACGAACAATTAGGACAGTTAACTGAACGTAGTTATTTTGAAAAAGTACAGGGAAAGTGGGTTTATATTGGGGTAGAGGTTTCAAAGAAATAACGGCATTTTTGTGTCTTATCTTCATTTTCCCGTTGACACTTTATTCATTGGCATCAACTACAGATCCCCAGCAAACTCTCGAACCCAATGCCCAAAAATAGGAATCACTAACTCCTCTTGTTCAGTAATCAATAAACGTCGCAATAGCCAACGCTTGCCGACTCTATCTAGCACACAATTCTCCCCATTACTTAATTGCCGCAATGCTAATTTAGCGGACTCAGGCGCGCTACCATAAACATCCCGAAAATAGGTGCTACAACGTTGCATTACCTTTTCTTCAATCTCATCTAGCATGTCTAAATTAGCTGTTTTTAATTCGTTATTATTTAAGTGTTCAATGGTCAGCCCTGCAAAGGCTTGTAATAAAAATGGCTGTCCATTACTGCGCTGATAAATAGCATCGGCAAGATCTGCGGGGATGGCGTCTTTGGGAAAGGTTTTAATGGGTTCACGAATTAAGCCAATACTGCTTTGATAGTCTAAATGGGGTAATTTAATTTCCTGTACATT
>JAGLBQ010000104.1 GCA_023146675.1 Cocleimonas sp.
CCGCGAATAAATAAGTAATAAACACCGCCAAAATGTGTTTGATAGTCATAATTTATAATGCGCTGTGCCAAATAACGGTGCAAGGCAACACTATAGATCAAATATTGCAGATAATAATGTGAGTGCGCCATTGCTTCTAACATGCCGTCATGATCATAATTTTCCAGCGTATTAGATTTATAATCTGCCACAAAATATTGCCCCTGATATTCAAAAATCAGATCAATATAGCCTTTTAAATATCCACTGACTTGCTCAAAACTAAGTTTACTCACGGCATTACGCACAAGTTGCCAGTTGTCTGATGGTAAATGTTTAAATAAGATTTGCTTTAATTCATCAACCTGAAGTACCGCTAAGGGTAGATAAAATTCCATCTCATTCAGGCGTTGTGAATTGTTTAAGTTGGCAAGGCTAAAACCATGATCAAGCGGTGGCAGGGGGGCTTGTAGGCTGTTGTTAATTAAAGCGCACGCAATATCTGCTAGTTCCTCACTAAATCCCCATTTATCCAAGGCAGCGTGGATTGCATTTTGCTGTTCATTATCTGCTATGAGTGGTTGGGTAAAGTTGCTATTTTCATAAATTTCATGCAAACAGCTACCTGCATTTGCGCCGCGCGGGAATTCATTCGTTGCATGATGATAGGCTCGTGGTTGGTTAAATAAATCATCACTATCATGGTCGTGTGCTTGAGAATGATTACCTGAAGTAAGCCCACTAAAGCTGCTGACACGATAATCTTGTTTAATCGTTACACTGAATTCGCGTGCATTTAAGGTATGTGGTGTTTGCTTGCTTTGATAGTGTAATCCCTCTTCACCTTCTGGCAATGATTCTGCTGAAATCATGCCATTTGATTCACTCACTAATGCTTTAAGGTTTTGCTGATATGCGCCGAGGAAGTTTCTATTTTTTGCTGCAACACCATTACTCAATAACCAACCCAGCGCAGAGCGGTCAATATAACGATTGATTTTTTCTGTTAGCGCAACAACGGTGCAGTGATATTTTGCACGGGTAAGGGCAACATAAAGCAAGCGCATATTTTCTGCATAGGCTTCTTCCTCTAATAATTGTAGATGATGATCACGCTGTGCCGAGCCAATATCTAGACACGGTGTATGTGCGTCATCATCTGCATGAAACATAATAGCCGCATCACTTGACGAGCTTCTAACACTATCTGCCCATAAAAAGGGACAATAAATCAGTCCATACTCTAGCCCTTTGCTTTTATGCACGGTCACGATTTGTACTAATTTAGCATCACTTTCCAAGCGTAATTGTAAGCTATCGCTACTTAATGTGGTTTGTCTTGCTTGCTGACGTAACCAGCGAATAGTGCCTTCCATGCCGCGTGAGTTTTCGCGGCTTTCGCTATGAATCAGCTCTGATAAATGTAATAAATTGGTTAAGCGCCGTTCACCATCTGAATAGGAAAGCAATTGTGTTTGCACCTGCTCGTCGCGCATTAGAACGCGCATCATCGGGATGAAACCCTGCTTTAGCCAAAGTTGATGCCAGTGATGAAAGGCTTGTAGTTTCGCATCCCACGCACTACTGTCTTCATCAAAATGCAATAAATCTTCGCCACAATAAGCAAAAAAATCACCGACTAAAGCACGCCGCACCTGATCTTCTTGAGAGGGTTGTGCAATGGCTAATAATAAATGATACAGATCCTGTGCCTCACGGGTCTCAAAAAGACTCTCTTTAGAGCTTTGCACGCAAGTAACGCCTCGTTGCGTCAATGCGGCTTTCATTTGTTGCCCTTGCTTATTGCTGCGCACTAAAATAGCAATATCGCCTCCCTCGATGGGGCGACCAGAAATGATTGCTTCACCCTTATCGGCGGCAATTAATAAGCGTGTAATATCATCCGCAACGAGTTCGGCAATATCTGCCATTAGTGTGGACTTTTTCTTGTCGTCGGTATCTTCTATTTTCCATAAGCGCAACGGTGCGCGTGCATCACTTGTATTGAGTGATGGTTGTTGTCCTTGACCCGCTGTGACAGGTTGATAGGCAATGCTAGCATCATAAAAGGGATAATCACTACGGGAGAAAAGTTGGTTCAGTGCATCAATTAAATTAGGATGAGAGCGCCAATTAGTATTGAGGGTATATTGCTGTTGTGTATCCTGGCTGGCTTTTAGATAAGTGTAAATATCAGCACCACGAAAGCTGTAAATCGCCTGCTTAGGGTCGCCAACAAAGAAGACAACATTGGATTGTTCAGGCGTATCCTGAGGTGCATTACGGGATGATGGTTGTGCATAAATGCGCTGAAAAATATCATACTGAATCGGATCAGTGTCTTGAAATTCATCAATCATTGCTACTTGATATTTCTTAGCCAACGTCTGCGCTAGTGTTGTGCTTTGCTGTAGAGCTGTTTGCAATTGCAATAATAAATCATCAAAGGACATCACGCCTTTGCGCCGTTTTTCTGGTGATAATGTTTGTTGTAGATAATCCAAAACTTGATTGCGTAACACATTATGATAGTCCGCTAGGCTTTTCTCTAATGCGTTTCGTGAATCTAAAAATATTTCCCAAGATTCAAAAAATGCATGTGTAATCGGATCATGACCTTTTTTTACCTTGAGTTTTGTAGGGGTGAGCTTATCTACTTTAGCCGGTAATTCAGCGGGTGATTTATCCGCTGAATTGGCAGCCAATATTCGCATACCCGCCATCATCTCATCCAATGATTTAAGCACTGCTGCATACAAACCCTTGTGATTGCGTAATAGGTTTTCAATCTCGTCAGCCGATGATTGCCAGATTTTTATCGCACATCGATACTGTTCTTCAAGCTGTTGCGCTTGCTCACCAATATCAACCGTGAACTCGGGCTGTAAGCGTTTTAAATACGGCTTGCCCACTGCAATGCGAATGTCATTAAGTAATGTATCAGGTGTAATCTCTTTATTACGTAATAAAGAGAGTAGGGCGGCAGGTGCTTTCTGGAAATTCTTACGCCAATAATCATCCATTAATGACTGCATCAGATCATAATCATTATCTAAAAGCTCTGTTTTAAATGCCAATGCAGCATCAAAAGCGGTATCTTTTAAGGCTCGCTGACAAAAACTATGGATAGTGAAAATAGATGCCTCATCAAAATTTAATAAGGTACGATTTAAGCGTATAATTGCCTCCCCATGGTCAGAAAAATTGGTGCAAAGTTCTTCGTATTCACCCTTTGCTTTATTGGGATCCATAAATGCCCTCAATGCTTCGCTAAGGCGCATTCTAATGCGGTCTTTAAGCTCTTTTGTTGCCGCAGAGGTATAGGTAACAACTAAAATTTTATCGACCGATAACGCAGGCTCTGACTCTAGTACAAAGCGTAAATAGAGTAATGAAAGGGTATACGTTTTACCTGTGCCAGCGCTAGCTTCGATTAGGTTGCTTTGTGTTAGGGGAACGGTTTGTGGA
>JAGLBQ010000105.1 GCA_023146675.1 Cocleimonas sp.
TGTTGATACAAAACTTACTCTTCAATATTTCCACAGCAGGGGCAATTTATATCACGCTTTAGTTTAATCTCACGAAACTGCATTTCTCTGGCATCATGGATCAATAAACGTCCCATCAGTGTTGGTAGCCCTAGCAAACATTTAATCGCTTCCGTTGCTTGTATTGAGCCAATAATTCCCGCAACAGGTGCAAGTACGCCATTGTTACTGCACGTATCGGCTATTTCTGCGGCAACCCCATACAGGCATTGATAGCAGGGTGATAACGCATCACGGCTATCATACACGCTAATTTGCCCTTCCATACGGATTACTGCGCCAGAAACCAGTGGTCTTTTATGTTTAAAACAAGCTTGGTTAATGGCAAAGCGTGAGCTGAAATTATCACTGCAGTCAAGCACTAAATCATACAACTTAATGGTATTGCCAAGTGTATCGCCTTCAAGTTTTTGTGGATATTTCATCACCTTAATATCAGGGTTGATGCGATTAATGCTTTGCTCTGCTGAGTCTACTTTTGACAAGCCTATGGTGTCATTAGTATGAATAATCTGCCGTTGTAAATTGCTTAATTCCACCTCATCAAAATCACAAATCCCCAGCATACCAATGCCTGCAGACGCTAGATATAGGGCAACAGGTGAACCGAGACCTCCCATACCAATAATCAGAACCTTGGCATTTAATAGTGTTTGTTGTCCGTCAATATCAACGTCAGAGAGGAGAATCTGACGGCTATAGCGTAGTAATTGCGTATCATCCATTGGTTAATCCTGAAAAAATAGCAGAGGGAATTTTTCAGTAATCAGCATAATAATCTTCTGATTTGAGTAAACGCTATAGGTGCGAGAGATGATGCGATCTTGCTCATTAATACCAAAATAGGGTGCTAAGGATTGTGCTTTTTCCTCTTGAATCGACAAAATGCTTTTATAGGTTTCAAGACGGTATTTAATCCATAATTTACCAATGGGTTGATTGGATTCTAAGAGGTCTTTGCGAAAATCTGCACTTAAATGATGAATAAAGATAGTTGAATCTGCGTAGATCCAATTTTTACCCGTCAACTCTCCCTGCAAAAAGATTTCACGTTGTAATACATCGGTGGGTGTCTCAATATCTAATTCATCATTATAAGGAAATGTGCTGATACCTTGTTGAATTTCTTCATTAAGCTTCTGCACAATAATAGACTCATCCAGATAATGCTCCAATAATTTTGTGACCGTGCCATCAGTAATCAGTAAAATTTTCTGAAAACGACTGAGATGGGTTAAGTTTGCTAGGGGAAATTTATTCATCAAGAAGACTCAGGGTAGAATACGAAACGTAAGGCAGATGTTTTGTGCTAGGAAATACCACCACCCAAGCATTCAGGGGAGGCGGATACTTTTCCCGCTTTTTCAAAATATTCATCAGGTGTCATTGTGTGCAAAGAAAGTGCATGGATACTACCTGCCAATTCCTCACTCAATACCTCATTAATCATGCGATGACGTGCAATTAGCATTTTACCTTCAAACGCTTTACTCACTGCAACCACTTTAAAGTGTGACTCAGAATCAGCTGGTACATTATGCTGCTGGGTTTCATCGATAATATCTAATACCTCAGGTTTAAGTGCTGTGGTTAGTTTGCTTTTGATCGTTTCTTGCATGCTCATGTGTGAAATCCATAGGTTTGAATTGGGATTATACTGAAGTTGTGTTTAAAATTGGGATCACAAGGGAAAATTATAATTTCAATTTAAAATGATTGTATTATTGAGCCTACTAATCCTCAACAGCTAATTTCCTGAGTAAATATGACTATTTTATCAATTCCAGCACAATTAAAAGTAATGATTGCAGGACTATTTAGCCTGATCTTAACGATGGGCGTTGCGCGTTTCTCCTATACGCCCCTATTACCTGTGATGATGGATGAAACTTTCCTAACCGATGCAACAGGCGGTTGGTTGGCGACGATTAATTATATGGGATATATGAGCGGCGCATTACTTGCCGCCTCAATCAGTGACTTAAAGCTTAAAGACACGCTTTATCGTATTGGTTTATTACTCTCCATAGTAACCACTATCGGCATGGCATTTGCAGAAAATTATATTCTTTGGTCAATTATGCGCTATTTTGCAGGATTTGGTGCAGCGGCAGGTTTATTAATTGGTTCGGGGTTGATTCTTAACTGGATGCTACGCCACGGCTATCGTGCTGAACTAGGGGTTCATTTTGCAGGCGCAGGCTTAGGTATTGCAACGAGTGCTGCGGTAGCGATGCTAATGGTGGGTAAATTTGACTGGGTACAGCAATGGCAAGTTTTTGCAGTCGTTGGTGTATTTCTCGCTATTCCTGCATGGTTCTGGCTACCAAAGCCAGATGTATCTCAACGAACCACATCAGGAAAAGCCTTGCAGGACAGCCCTCCTAAAAGAAGTTGGATGTGGATATTATATGCCGCCTATTTTTGTGCTGGCGTAGGGTATGTTGTTACCGCAACCTTTTTAGTCACCATTGTCGATACGCAGGAAAGCTTGCAGGGCTATGGCAGTATGGTGTGGTTAATAACAGGTCTTGCTGCTGCGCCTGCCTGTATTATATGGGATCGTATCGCGCGTAAAATTGGAGAGTTACAAGCGCTCTTTATTGCCTATGGGCTGAATATTATTGGTGTCATTATTCCCGCATTTGATAGTAGTTTGGCAGGTATTATCTTTAGTGGATTGCTCTTTGGCGCTACTTTTATTGGCATCGTCAGTTTAATGCTCACAATGGTTGGAAAATTTTTCCCTACAAAACCTGCCAAACCGATGGGTAAACTGACATTAAGTTATGGTACGGCACAGATTATTGCACCTGCGCTATCAGGAAGCTTGGCGGAGGCAAGTGGAAATTATAATACGCCACTCATGATGGCAGCGATCATGATGGCGATTGGTATGGGATTGATAGCACTGCTTTATTCTTTGCAACAGAAGTGATATTTAGAAACGATAGAAACTATTGTTTAAATGCTTTCTTCTCAAGCCATTTAGCAATAACTCTGGTTAGATTATCTTCTTTGCCAGTCATATTATGGTCTGCATCAAGAATTATTTTTTGACGTGATGCAGGGTTAGCAGCACGGTTAATGTGTCCTAAACGTTCTGCAGCGGTTTTTAATACGGCGTCATTATCCACTGAACCAAAAATATCTAACTGTGGGAATTTCATTGCTTCAAGAGGTATACGCAGATGGTCTGTGTCTTTGGCATCACCATTCATAATACCTGTGCCTAAGCCGATATAGGCATCAATTGAGCTATTTCCTTTAATTTCCATCCACGCTAATGCTATTTGTGAGCCACAGCCATGTGCTAATAAAATAATGGGGGACTCGCTTTTGTTTTTAGCCATTGCAAGACTGGATTCAATATTTTTAGCGGCCTCAGGCATAATCGAATCAAGGTCTTTAAAGGTGCTGGTGCTACTTAGGTTGGGTAGTTGAAATGACAGTGTATTCCAGCCTTTTTGCGGTAGATTTTTATGCAATGCATTTACAATGCCACCTTCCACATCGGGCTTATAATCACAGCTAGGCATGATAACAATCGTTCCACGTGCATTTTCAGCTTGGGTGTAGAGTGTAGATGTGTTTTCTTCATCTGTTTTTTGTTGTAAATTTTGCGCAACTACTACAGTTGCAGTGGCAACTGTTGCTGTAGTTCCGTTTGATTTATCTTCTTTGTTGTCAGCATCATCAGTGTCTGTGTTATCAGACTCTGATGCTGTATCGTTGCCTTCTGTTTTTGTAGTCGCATCCGTTGCTAGGCTATTTGTTTGAGATGTTTGTTCTACAGACTCCTTCTCTATATCAGTTTTTTTTTTAGCTTGGTCGTCTGTACTATCGCTACTAGTGGGTGCTGCTGGGCTTGATGGTGCGGTTGGAGCGATAGGAGCATCTAATGTTGGTGGTGTTGGTTCTGCTGGTGCTTGTTCTTCATTGCTTTGACTTTGCTGATCAGTTTGTTTTTTTACTTCTTCTTGAGAGGTGTCTTCACTCTCTTGGCTAGCGTTATCAGCATTTTCAGAGGATGAGTCTGTATTTTCTTGAGTTGTAGCAGTATCTGGTGCTGAGGTTTTATCGTCTACACTGGTTTCCTCTGTTTTTTCTGCACCTTCTTCTTCTCCTTCTGATGTTTCGGTGTTTTCTTCTTCTGCCTTCAAGTCACTAGAAGAATCTTTATCAGTACTCTCTGGTGCTGAATCAGGATTTGTTAGAGGGCTAGAAGTATCGTTCTCAGCACTCTCTGGCTCTGATTCAGGCTCTTTTTGAGGGGCTACTGTCGCAGTATTAGCGCTCTTACTAGGGGATAAACCGAACCCTGTGACTTGTGCTTCAGCCTTCGGTCGCATTGTCATCCATGCAAATGCGGCAACGGCAACGATAGTAAAAATAATGACGCTTAGTTTGCTTGCTATGTTTTTCATCTATTTGTTCCTTAAAGATTAAAATACCATTTGTCAGGCGATTACCTCCTGTTATATCAAAAAAATATCAATAGTTTAACTTATTTTATTTTTTTCTTTAAGGGAGAGATGTTTAGTGATTCAGCTATGATTGTTTCTTGCGCGCACGAGGATGTGCTTTATCATAAACTTCTGCCAAGTGCTGAAAATCTAGATGGGTATATATTTGAGTGGTGCTTATATCTGCATGCCCAAGCAACTCCTGTACCGCACGTAAGTCACCTGATGATTCCAGTAAATGACTAGCAAAAGAATGGCGTAGTTTATGTGGATGAACATGTTGTTCCAGACCTTGTTTCTTTTGCCAGTGAGTAACACGAAGTTGGATGGCGCGAGGTGTTAACCGTGTGCCTCGACTACTGGTAAAAAGGGCATTTTCATCCCCATTGGCTTTACGCTGTTTTAACCATCGTTGCAGTGCTTGCTTCGCTTTGTTGCCAATGGGGAGGATACGTGTATTCCCCCCTTTACCACTGGCGCGTAGGCTATTATCTATCAGATCAATACTATCAATATCTAAATTTACTAGTTCAGATAAGCGCAATCCTGATGAATAGAATAGTTCTAATATCGCACGGTCACGAATGGCAAGCTTGCTGTCACTAGGCAATTCGAGTAAGCGGCTGATGCTATCAACATCAAGAGCGGTTGGTAATTTACGTGGGGATTTAGGTGCGCGAATATCAATCGCTGGATTTTTCTTTATTTTTTCTTCACGCAACATAAATTGATAAAAACTGCGCAAAGTAGAAAGTTTACGCTGGATTGTTTTCCCGCTAATCCCTTGGCGATGTAATTGTGCGATCCAATTGCGAATTAGTTGACTATCTGCATCAATAACGGCAGCTGAATTTAATGCAGAGCTATCGGTACGTTTTAGCTCTATCAGCCACTGTGAAAATTGTTTTAAATCACGCTGGTAATTGCTTAGTGTATGCGGGGAGTAGTGCTTCTCATAGCGCAAATAATCATGAAAGTGTTGTTGCTCGGTTTGATGTTTCACAAAGACTCCAGAGCGTGAAAAACATGTTTTTTACAAAGACGTAGAGCATGCAAAAATGCTTTTCTATCCTTGTTGCCAAATTTAATTTTGATACATTGAGGCAATACATTTCCATCTATTTAAGGAAGTGATTAGATGGGAAATGTAATAGCTGTAGGTACAGGAAATTAAATTTCTCGGGCTAACGGGCTAATGATTACTTCACATGCTGTGCAAATGCATTGGAAATCAAATCACCTAAGTGACTAATAAAGACCGTTCCCATGCCCGAATGAAAGCGCTCTTCACTTTTGCTTCCAAGTGCCAAGATACCAATATTTTGGGTTGTTTGTAGCGGAAGTAGGGCGACAGACTTAACCTCATCAACCTGAGCAGAAAATAGAAATTTTTGTTGCTTATCAGGTAGTTTTCCACAGAATGGCTTACCATTGATAAATAGATTGTCAAATTGTTTTAAACTGGCATTGTTGGCATTTATAAAATATAGATTTTCTTGTCTTTTACTATTTTTCGGAATCTTCTTAATTAAGCGAATAGCAATATAGTCAGAATTAAAATCGCTACGCAATACGTCTTGGCAAACCGCAATCATTTCATTTAGATTTTCAGCACGTAATAGTTCAAGCGTTAAATGCTGTAAGCGCACCATAATTTGTTCATTGCTACGGGCTGCACGTAGTAGATTGTCTAATTGTCCTTCAAGGTGAGTGTTTTTCTCTCGAAGAACCGCAACTTGACGTTCTATTAATGACGTTGCAGAACCAATATTGTGATGTGAAATATTCTGCTTTTCCAGAAATTCAGTATGACGCTGAAAAAA
>JAGLBQ010000106.1 GCA_023146675.1 Cocleimonas sp.
AAATATTACCTTGAAAGGGGTTCTCCACCGACCCTACCATTTTATGGGATAGCCCTGTAGGGTCGGTCAAAAATTCTCTATTTGTAAAAAATATAAACCTATATTGATCTTTATTTAAAACACAATATTTACCATTATGACCGACCATTTTCTGCCAATTGGTCGGTTCCGTAAACTCCACCGACCCTACCATTTTTATGGGATAGCCCTGTAGGGTCGGTCAAAAACTCTCTATTTGTAAAAAATACAAACCTATATTGAGCTTTATTTAAAACACAATATTTACCATTATGACCGACCATTTTCTACTAATTGGTCGGTTTCGTAAACTACACCGACCCTACCATTTTTATGGGATAGCCCTGTAGGTTCGATGAACATGCGATCAGAAATGACGATGATTACAAGACCCGATTTAATTATATTCATATGTACGGAAAGACTTGACCACTACACGCTAGATGTAAATTAAAACAATTAAAATAAACAAGGAAAAAACATGAAAGAAAAACTCAAAGCATCTGCTATTCATTTATCTATTAGTGCCTTTATTATTGGCGTATTTTTTTTATTTGTCTTAACGGTTTGGTATCCTGCTCCTTATTTTCAGGTTTCTGGATTGATAGGCATTATGCTTATGCTGGTTGCGATTGATTTAATTATCGGCCCTTTATTAACCTTTATTGTCTTTAAACCCAAAAAACCCAGTTTGAAATTTGATTTATCGGTGATAGCGGCTATTCAAATAGTTGCATTGGCTTATGGTGCGATGGCGGTATATGAAGGACATCCTGTTTATGTGGCTTATACGGTTGATCGTTTTACCTTAGTTTCTGTTGGGGAGGCTGATCCAGAGAAAGCCAAATACAAAGAATTTAATGTGTCTACCTATGGAGTACCCAAAATAGTGTATGCGAAGATGCCTGAAAAAAATGATGAAAGAAATGATCTTATGTTTTCTGCAATCTCTGGAGGAAAATATTTAGAGCATCATGCTGAATACTATGAGCCGATTGAAAAATATACGGATAAAATAGTAAAACGTAGCATTGCTGTGGATAAAATATTAGCTTATCCAAAGTCAAAAAAACAACTTGAATCCTTTTTAGAAAAACAAGGAAAAGAGGCGAAAGAATTTGCCTTTTTGCCACTAATGGGTAAAGAAAAAGTAATGCTATGGGCGCTGGATAGAAAAGATGGCAAGCCTGTTGGGGTGATTGATATTGACCCATGGGAGTTGGGAAAATCGTAAGGCGATATAAATCACTCAAAAACAACTCTTTCATAAATCTCTTTAACGCGAAGGACTCCATACTTAAACCCTATTGATGGTTAAATCGTTATGGGTGAAAACCACAATCCAACACCCTGCATATTGCCATTTTATTATTGCCCCCAAGCTGGGACAATGAGGTAATTAATACCACAAAACCTTCAGGGGATACACAAATGCCAACAATGGATAAACGTACATTCTTAAAACTCCTTGCAATGGGTGCAGCAGGAACAGCTACAGGCACACTCCCTTTCATGATACAAAATGTTGTCGCTTCTGAAAAAATGCCAAAGGATTTCTATTCAATTCCAAAAAAAGGTCAGGCTCGGATACTGCATACCACTGATTTACACGGTCAACTATTGCCCGTTTATTTTCGTGAGCCAAACGTAAACTTAGGGGTAGGCGAAGCCTATGGTCGTCCTCCGCATGTGGTGGGTGAAAAACTTCTCAAGCTAATGAAACTGCCAAAAGATAGCGCAGAATCCTATGCTTATACCTATCTTGATTTCCTCAATGCTGCAAAAAAATACGGCAAGACAGGTGGTTACGCGCATATTAAAACCTTATTAGACCAATTACGCAAAGAAGCGGGTGGTGTAGAAAACACGCTCACACTGGATGGTGGTGATTTATGGCAAGGGGCAGCGACTAATGTGTGGACACGTGGTGTTGATATGGTCGAAGCATCCAATATTCTCGGTGTTAATGTGATGGTTGGGCATTGGGAATTTACCTATAACGAAGCAGAAGTGCTAAGTAATGTTGCCTTATTTAAAGGCGACTTTATTGGTCAGAATGTGCGTATTAAAGAAGATGCGCTAATGGGAGATGAATACCCTGAAATGACTGAAAAATATGGCAAAGGTCTCTTTGATGAAGATGAAGGCTACCCTTTCCAGCCCTATGTGATGAAGAAAATTGGTGGCAAGCGTATAGCGGTTGTTGGGCAAGCTTTTCCACGTACCTCTAATGCTAATCCACGTGAGTTTTTCCCTGACTGGTCTTTTGGTATTCGAGAGCCTGATATGGCACAGCTCGTTAAAAAAATCCGTACAGAAGAAAAGCCCGATGCTGTGGTTATGATCTCGCATAACGGTATGGATGTTGACATAAAAATGGGTGAAAACGTCCCTGGTATTGACGCAATCTTTGGCGGACATACCCATGATGGCATGCCTCAACCTGTTCAAGTGAAAAATAAAAAAGGGGGAGCAGACTGTCTTGTCACTAATGGCGGATCAAACGGTAAATACGTGGGTGTCATGGATATGGATATGAGTGAAGGCAAGGTGAAAATGTATTATAAAATGCTCCCTGTTATCACTAATTGGCTTCCCGCAGACAAAGAAATGGAAGCCTATATTTCACAAATGCGCGATAAAAAATACGATGACAAAATTATAGAAAGTCGTAGCAAAAAATTCTACTTCAATAAAGGGCGCGTAGGTAAAAGCTATAAAGAAATCCTTGAGGAGAAGCTCGCAAAAGCAGATAGAACCCTTTACCGTCGCGGCAACTTTATGGGTACATGGGATCAAGTCCTCTGCAATGCATTACGAGAAGAATACAAAGCCGATATCGCAATGTCCGCAGGTGTACGCTGGGGGACAACCACTCTAAAAGGTGACTGGATCACGATGGAAGACGTTATGACACAATGCGCCATGACGTATGCAGAAACCTATGTGAGGGAAATGAGCGGCAAAGACCTCATGCAAACACTAGAGCAAGTCGCTGATAACTTATTCGACCCTGATCCCTACCTACAATCAGGCGGTGATATGGTCAGACTAGGTGGTATGGACTATACTTTAGCCCCTAAGAAACCGCTCTACTCTCGTATCACTGATGCAAGACTAGACAATGGCGATAAGATTGACCCTAAAAAAATGTATAAAGTCGCTGGCTGGGCAACGGTTAATCGCACACCTGAAGGTCGTCTCATGTGGGATATTGTTAGAGACTATATTGTGAATAATAAGGGTAAAGATGATGTGTTAAAACTGCCTAAGATTAATCACCCTAAACTAATTGATATATCTGATAATCCTGGTATTGCTGATTATCCTGGAAAAATGGGGTAAACCCACACAAGCTAAAAATCCGTTCTCTCAATGGTATGGACTTCTCCCTCTAGCTCAGTAGATCCACTAAGCTGATAAAAAGGAGCCCATACCATGCTTCTAAAGCATGTTCGCTATCCTACGAACTTATCTTTCACTTCCCATTACTCCCTAGCCCGATCTCAGTAATATATTTCAGATCAACTAAATAATACCAAAATGAGATAAAGATACAGACACCTCAGGCTATCTGCGCTATCACACCACTAACCCATTTGCTGACTTATTGTAAACTCAGATTAAGGTCTTATATTCTATACTTATACCTTACTTTCTGATAACACGACCTTGTTACTATAAATACGCAAACTATTCCCATGATGAAAACTAAATTAGCCATATTACTTATTAGCTCTACTCTCCTTAGCACACAGACTAGCCATGCCGATTGGCAAGATACACTAAATAATGCTTGGCAAAGCACGAAGGAGGTGGGGGGGGATGCCTATGAAAAGAGCAAGGAATATACGAGTGATGCACTGGATAAGTCCAAACATTATTATGACGGTCTAAACGCTGATACAACGAGTACAACCGTAACGCCTGATCTAATTCAGCAGCAAAAAAAGGAACATATACAAATTATCTGGAAGGATATTCTGAATAGTCTGGATCAAGCACTGGATATTAATGCACAAATTGATAAAGCACCTAAGTCACGTTTTTTTGGTGCGGATAAAAAATCACTGGGTAGCGATCAGATGGATGTGTTTGCGGTGATTGAGGGCTTATTATCTAATCCTGATATTTCTAAAAATCGTCAAAATATTGACGCATTGAAAGAGAAAATCGCAGACAAAAAAGACAGTATGTCCCGTTATATGGAAAAGCGTATTGTTGCTGATAATGATGAGCGTGCTGGCTATGATCAAAAGATTGAAAAAATAAGAGCTGATATTGAGGTGTTATCACAGCGCATTGATAACCAGAAAGATATTCTAAAAAAACGCTTTAATGCCTCAGGATTATTGTTAAGTGATGCGCAGGTTGATGTGTTGTTATCGCGGGTAGATGCGGATGATATTATAAAAATGTCACTGGTTTATGATGTACTGAAAGATATAACGGCGCAGTTAATGGGGTTGACCAAAGAAACCCATGAAAATATTGATCAAGCGCGTAAGTATTATGGGATGCATGTGGTGTTGTTAAAGCTGGTGATCAATATGCAGGATAATTATGTGACAAAGCTAAATGAAGATTATCTGCCGAAAATTGAGATGATCAGCATGGAAACGCGCCGTATTAATGAGGAGTCAACGCGTTTATTGGCATCTGAAACCGTGCGTAGTCGCAAAGAGTTATTGCATAAAAATTTAAAAGCACAACAACTCACCTTAAAAGTTGCCAAGCTTTATGCAGAGCAGCTTAATCAACAGAAAGAAAAAGTGGTAAAGGCACGTCGTTTGATTATGAATGATTATAAAGTGGCTAAGAATACCTATGACACGGTGAAAATTAGCGCAGATCTAATCCAGCTAATGAAAACCAATCGTGCATCATTTAATGCGTTGATGAATATTCAAATTCCTGAGATTGTACCGTTTGAGAATCTTGCCATGCAGCGCAAGTTTGAAGAGTTGTCGCTGATGATTAAGTAGCTAATATTTAGGATATTTCCTGAACAAAAATAGTTCTCTCGCAAAAATACAAAGCCCACTCCACGCTAGGCACACTTTGCATCTTTGCAAGGTAGTAGACGGTAATATCTACTCTCTCGTCATTACATCCAATAAAATGGACTTACCTTCCATTGCACTGGGCTGTGTTAATCCCATTAGCTCTAGTACAGTGGGGGCAAGGCTACTTAAACCACCATTGGTACGCAACCGCCAGAATTCTTTATCAATGATCAGACATGGCACAGGATATACGGTGTGCTGAGTACTTGGCTCGCCTGTGAAGGGATCAACATATTCATCACAATTACCATGATCTGCGGTTAAAATAACAGAATAATCATTTTCTACAGCAGCATCAAGCACCCTTCCCACTTCTGTATCAAGAGTTTCAACGGCTTTAATAATGGCCTCTGGTATTGCACTGTGGCCAACCATATCGCCATTGGCAAAATTAACGACGATAAAAGAGTGTTTTTGCTTATTAACCGCTTCGATAATAGTATCTGCAACTTTTGCCGCATTCATTTCAGGCGCTTCGTCATAAGTATCGACTTTTGGCGAGTCAATCATTATACGGTCTTCACCTGCATACGGTGTTTCACGTCCCCCATTAAAGAAAAAGGTAACGTGTGCGTATTTTTCTGTTTCTGCGCAGTGTAGTTGCTTAAAGCCCGAAAGACAGATGGTATGCGATAAATTAGTGCCTGGTCGCTCTGGTCTAAAGGCAACAGGGGCAAGTAATTTTTTATCGTATTCGGTAATACAGGTGACGGTAATTGGCTCATAGCCTTTACGCTCAAAACCACTGAACTCTTCCATTCCGAGTGCTTCAGCCAATTGGCGAGGGCGATCATTACGGAAATTAAAGAAAATTAGCGAATCATCTGGCTCTACTGTGGCAGCACCTTCCATGATATAAGGCGGAAGAAACTCATCGGTTTTTCCATTCGCATAACTTGCTTCAATCGCATCTATAGCGTGGGTCATTGTGGTGCCTTCGCCATTCACCATTAAATCCCAAGCCAGTTTTGTACGCTCCCAGCGTGAATCTCTATCCATTGCATAAAAGCGCCCAATCATGGTAGAAATACTACCATTTGCATCTTTCAAGGTTTCTCTAAGCTGCTTGATAAAGCGTATAGCAGATTTTGGAGAGGTGTCACGCCCATCCGTAATGATATGCATCGCAGGGATAACACCTTCTTCTTTACACATACGAATCAGGGCGCAAAGGTGGCTAACATGGCTATGTACACCGCCATTTGACACTAGTCCTAACAAGTGAATAGGACGATTATTTTCTTTTGCTTGCACCATTGCACTGCGTAATACTGCATTCTTTGCAAATTTTCCATCAGCAATAGCATCATCAATGCGCACTAAGTCTTGACGCAAAATGGCACCGCAACCAATGGTTAAATGCCCAACTTCAGAGTTACCCATCTGCCCTTCTGGCAAACCAACCGAGGTGCCAGAGGCTTGTAGTGTGGTGTGTGGATATTTACTGAAATACTCATCCAAATTGGGTGTATTTGCTTCATGAACCGCATTATTTTTTTTACTTGGATTAACCCCAAATCCATCTAAAATAAGCAAAATTGTTTTACTACGGGGAACCTTTCTATCGGGCACAACTATTTCCTGTCGTTATTTTTAATGAGGGCATAGTCTACTCTTTATTGATAATAAGTTCATCTTGCACTTCTTAGCCAGAGAAGACTTGCTTTGTTCCTTCAACACACCCAATGCAAGATAGATAAGCGCGATAGCACATCTACCTACAAGGTTGAAACACTAAAGTTTCCCAAAAAAAGGTGAGTTGAATATGTTATTTAGGCATCCTTCACATGTCAGTTGACAGTTCTATAGCTCGTATGCAACCTAAGCGTAATACGGGCTACAAAAGTGTAAACTACTTTTCTGTTTTATGAAGGATGCCGTTATTTATCCTATTTTAAAATGGTATTCAAATCTTGCGTATGTTCAGCTGCTTTGCGTCCTAGGTCTGTTAAATAACCACCATCATTCTGAGTGATTAAACCTTTGCTGAATAAACGTTTTGCGGCAGCAATGGTGGCGTCAGGCGCTTCATGATGAACTTTAATGCCATCCTGCTCATTCTTTAGGTTAAATTGCATGAGCACATTCAGTTCTGAGGTTAGTTCTGTATTAAAAGGCATGGTATTCCTTGTTTGTTTAGTGTGGTAAATAATTCGGGGCGTATTTTAACAGTAACCCAATAAAAAAGGGATGCTAATTAGCATCCCTTTTTTATTCAATGATTACATTTGGATTATGAAATTTTCTGATCCAAATCACCAGCAATATACTGCTGAGACATTTCATCAAGTGAGTAGATCTTACCAATCTTACTGGCTTGACCTGCACTGTTAAACGCTTCGTAACGCGC
>JAGLBQ010000107.1 GCA_023146675.1 Cocleimonas sp.
GATAGCATGCGACTGCCCATCGAACTGCGGCTTTGTTGATGAAGCGCTGTCGCCTTGACTTTTAGCCGTTCACGCTCTCTATCAATCTGACTACTTTGCTTTAGGTAATAATTGTAGCTACCTGAATTCGTATAATAAGTGCATAACTTCTGTAGGTAGCAATAAATCAACATCTTTTGAAATAAAACAAGATTTAGGTGTAGGGTAAATAGCTACGAAACAATTTACAGCGCATAGTGCGCAATACTTTCTTAAAGAGGTCATTGAGAAAGCCCCTTTTCATATCAACAAGTTACTAACTGACAATGGAAAAGAATTTACGGATCGTTTTATACCAAATGGAGAGCGTGAACATACAGAAAATTATCTATTTGATCAGGTCTGTACAAAAAATGATATTGAGCACCGTTTAACGAAGCCTGCACACCCTCAAACAAATGGGATGGTAGAGCGTTTTAATGGTCGTATTAGTGAAATAGTGAAGGATACACGATTTAGCTCATCAAAAGAGTTAAAGAGCACCCTAAAGAATTATTTAAAAGTTTATAATTATCATATACCTCAGAAAAATATTGAGTATTTGACACCCATTAAAAAACTAAAAGAATGGCAGGAAAAGCAACCTGAATTATTTAAAAAAAGAGTTTATGATCTATCGAGACTTGACATATAAACTAAAAATGAAAAAGGTTATTAATTATGCATTACTTAAAATATATTCTATTAAGTACTTTAGTGTTGCTATTTATCGCATGTGGAGGGAGTAGTTCACAAAGTAATAATTCCACCCAAGCTGCTAATCCTCTGGTCGCTGGTACGAGCGTCTCTTCTTCTATTAATGATATTTCAAAACCCAATTTATCGACAGATAAAGCAACACTCAAAGCTATTGATAATATTCCTAATATTTCCAAAGTAGATGCCTCATGGTTGAAAAGTGAATGGGTTACTTATGATGCGCATAATAAAATTAGTAATGAAAAATATATTTTTTTTCAAAATGGAAGCTATCAACATGAAACAATCAATTCTACAAAGATAAAAAAGGTTTCTGGAACTTGGGTGATTTATAAACATGATATTAATAATAGACATATGTTATTTTTAACTTCTAATAATCAAGTGCATATTCATGCTGTTGAACGAGATGGAGATAACGCTTTTCGACTTATTCCTCAATTTAGCAGTCTTTTGTTACGTTCAAAACTATATACACGTTTAAATTCAGATGAAGCAGTCATTTATCCTGGTATGTTTTTTTTAGGTACGTTTACCTATACCAATTATGGAAGTTCACTCTATGAAAAAACTTTTATTTATACGTTTACATTTACAAAAGACTTAAAAGTTGTAAGAACCATAGAAACGCAAGGGAGTGTAGGTCAGATTCTAAGTACTACCACCGATAAAGGTACTTGGTCGGTAAATAGTAACAATACAAAATTAACAGTCTCTTTTAATAAAACAACTACAACTTATGATGTAGGAATTAGTTCAAATGATGCTGTTAACTTAAGTGAAAATGCTGAGAGTATCTATTTAAAGAAGTTCAATGAACCATCTTTAAAACACATTGATAATTTAGTAGGAGAATATCAATCTCCTAGAGAGGATAATTATATAAGTATTAGAAAAGACTCCAATAAATATTTTGTTGACTTTTTATTGAATTATTCGAGTAGTGATAAATATTATAATATGGAAGCCACAAAGGTAGAAAAGGATGTTTTAACTTTTATTATTCCACACATAGAAAACAACTATAATATTCATGAAGGAAAAAGAGTTACTTTCAGAATTGGACATAATCGTTTAGTTTTTTTAAAATATCCTTTATATGCGAAACTTACTACTTATGAAAAAATTTCAAAATATCCCATAGTAAAAAAACCAACGCTATTAGGTGGATGGAAAAGTACAATTTATAGTGCAAGTAATTACATGATAAGTAAATACTTTTTAAAAAATGGTCTGTATCTATATTACAATGATAGAGGGCTATACTACGGTAAGTACACTCAAAATAGTAAAACTTTGACGTTAAAAGAAACTTGTAAAGAACCTAACGTTTTAAATCTTTCTTCAGAAGGGAAGCATTTAAAATTTAATACCAAAAACTATACACCCAATGTAGGGTTAAGAGAATGGGGAGAAGAAGGTTTAAAATTAGGAGAGATTTACAAAAAACATGTTTATGATATTTTTCAAAAAGAAAAAGCTCCTAAACTAATTCCTCATCCTAGCTATAAAGGGACTTATCTTTTTGAAAAAGAAACAAATTTTTCAGATAGTCTCTCTTCTACTTTTCATTTTCAATCAGATGGAACAGGCTCAATTGTCTCTACAGCTAGTGGATCAAATTATACTTATAGTGGTTATTGGACTAGCAACTATCAAAGTGGCTTAGTGTTAGGTTTAAAGTATTTTATTTTTTTAGAAAATGGAAGAGAATACATCTCATATTATTATGATGGTGCGTTTACTGCTTATAATGAAAACCACTACTCAGATGCTGAGGGCTGGACAATGGGTAGAATAGAAGAAGACATTAAAGATGTTAAAATTGTAGAGCTTTATCATCGACGGACAGCTGTTTGTCGTCAGGATGATGGATTATATGATGGAACTAAAGGAGGTATAGTTATGCCTATTAAGTAGATAACTATTCGCTCACAACGAATAGTTGGTAGCCTCCTTCTACTTATGCCTTGCCAAAGCTTTCGCATGATAAGCAATATGTTCACCTATAAAAGTCGCTATAAAATGATAGCTATGATCATAACCCGCTTGCATTCGTAATGTTATCTTCTGATCAGCATGCTCACAGGCGGCTTGTAGACTCTCTGGCTGTAGCTGTTGTTCATCATAGAACTCATCCGCCAACCCTTGATCAATTAAAAGTTCAGGCATTTTTGCACCTTGCTCAATAAGGGCAGTTGCATCATAGGCTTTCCATTCTTCTTCATTATCACCAAGATAAGCGGTAAAACACCCCTTTCCCCAGTCACCATTGACAGGGTTACAAATGGGAGAGAAGGCGGAAACCGATTGGTATGTATCAGGATTTTTTAAAGCACAGATTAAAGCTCCATGTCCACCCATTGAGTGACCTGAGATAGAGCGTAGCTCAGGAATTAAAAGGAGATTAGCTTCTAATAAGGTGGGTAGTTCTTGAGTAACATAATCATACATTTGATAATGCTTTATCCACGGCTCTTGAGTCGCATTAACATAAAAACCTGCACCTTTTCCTAAATCATAATGCTCTGGCTCATCCGCCACATCACCACCACGCGGGCTAGTATCAGGAAAAACCAAAGCAATACCTTGCTCCGCTGCATAGCGTTGCATACCTGCTTTCGTTCTAACATTATCATCGGTACAGGTTAAACCTGACAGCCAGTATAACGTAGCAACCTTGCCTTTTTTTGCTTGCGGTGGAAGATACACTGAGAACGTCATTTCACAATTGCAAACATCTGATTGATGCGTATAGCGGTTTAAATACCCACCAAACTCTTTAATACTTTCAATTTTGTGTAGTGTCATGAGCAAAAATCCTTAAAAAATAATAACTGAACGAATACTTTCACCTGAGTGCATCAAATCAAAGGCTCTATTAATATCCTCTAAAGGCATCGTATGTGTGACAAGACTATCTAGCTCAATTTCACCAGCCATATAACGATCTACATAAGCAGGTAGCTCGGTACGTCCTTTAACACCACCAAAAGCAGTTCCCATCCAAGTACGACCTACCACCAAGTTAAACGGACGTGTTGCAATTTCTTGACCTGAACCTGCCACCCCAATTACCGTTGAAACACCCCAGCCCATATGGGTACATTCCAAAGCATCACGCATCACATGCACATTGCCAATGCACTCAAAGGAGTAATCAGGACCACCGTTATACGTGTCTTGCATATATTCAACAAAAGAGCCGTTAATATCATTAGGATTAACAAAGTCAGTACAACCAAGCTGTTTGGCAAATTCAAACTTATCAGGATTAATATCAATGCCGATAATGCGCTCTGCACCTGCCATCACCGCACCTTGAATACACGATAAACCAATGCCACCCAATCCAAACACTGCAACCGTAGAACCCGCTTCAACTTTTGCTGTATTTAACACCGCTCCAATGCCTGTTGTGACACCACAGCCAAGTAAACAAACTTTATCTAAAGGCGCTGCTTTATTGACTTTAGCTAAAGCAATTTCAGGCACAACGGTATATTCAGAGAAAGTTGAACAGCCCATATAATGAAAAATATCGTTACCATTTTTTGAAAAACGACGTGTGCCATCAGGCATATAACCCGTCCAAATAGTGGGTGCTATGGTCTGGCAAAGGTTTGATTTAGTTGAATTACAGTATTCACAATCACCGCATTCCGCGATATATAAAGGGATCACATGATCGCCTACTTTTAAATCTTTGACACCCACACCTAGCTCTACAACTTCACAACCACCCTCATGACCTAAAATACAGGGAAAAGAACCTTCAGGATCATCGCCCGATAACGTGAAAGCATCCGTATGACAAACACCCGAGGCAATCACTTTAACTAAAACTTCTCCTTCTTTTGGTGCCATTACTTCAACTTCTTCAATGACTAATGGCTTCTTAGCTTCCCATGCAACAGCGGCTTTACATTTCATATTATAATCTCTTTGTTTTTATAAATAGCAACATCCTAAAATAGAATGAATGTTCATTTCATAAAATTGATTATAGTCCCAATTATTGCTGAAAGATACTATGCTAGAATACTGATATGCCTTATCTAAATAAACCCCCTCCCAATCCAGAACCGCTTGATTGCCGTATTTTAAATGCCGCCCTTGATCTATTTGTGCTTAAGGGTTATCACAATGTTTCGGTTCATGATGTACAGCGTAAGGCAGATGCCAGTATTGGCTCTATCTATAAATATTTTGGTGGTAAAGAAGGGATTGCCACTGCACTTTATGCGCGTTTACTTTCCGAATTTGATGAAATGATGGATAATATTATGGATCAACATAAAGGCGCTAAAGAACGCTGTGAAACCATTATTCGTCAGTTATTTGAATATACTGAAACACATACCCATATTATTGCCTATGTATTGCATGCAAAACATGCCGAATTTATTCCCAATGAAGCACCTGTATGTAGCTCCATAGCCTTTAGTAAAATGCGAGAGGTTATCCAACAAGGAATGGATCAGGGGGAACTTAGAAATACAGATCTACAAGTAGCAACTGCCTGTATCTTTGGCAGTGCTATTCGCATGATTCATTTGCGTTTAGAGGGTATTATTGACAAACCGTTGATTGTTTATCTTGATGCTATTTTAGAAAGTATATGGCTGGGTGTAGAACGCAGTGAATAGTATCGACAGGCCAGTTGACAATTGCTCGTCATCCTTGAGGTATTTTCCCTCGTACCCAAATTCCTATTTGGGTACGCAATCTGGAAATTCCATTTCCATAGTCTGTATCGAAATAGAATGTCTAAACAGCGTTACCCAAGGGAATTTGGGTACGAGGGTTACTGTTTAGTAACACGGCTAAAGCACTTGATGCCTATGAAATTTAACCTATGACGATTTATAGTGTTGTAATCTGAAATTTTTGTAAAATTATAATCCTAGTTTCTCAGCAATTTTTTTAAGTTCATCCGCTTGTTTTACGCCAGTCTCTGCCCAAGTGTGAACAATAACCGCTATTTCCTGCGCCTTTTTCTTTCCTGCGTCATCTTTTGCCATTAGCTCAGTTGCTTTTTTTAGCATCTCATCTGATTTACTAAATCCAAAGCCTGCATCGGATGCTTTTATTTGCATTTCTGTTGCTGATTTTACCGCCTCTTCAGGTGTCATTTTTAACAAAGGAGAAGGAGCCGTTTTTTCAATGGTCGTGCTTGACGTTGCAGGTTTATCATCTCCTGACATAGAAGAAGCAATAGCAGCACCTGCCAACCCTCCAACAACTGCCCCACCTACACCCGCTGCAATAGCGGCTCCCGCACCTCCACCACTTGCTGGCGCAGCAGTGGTATTATTTGCAGGTTCTTCTGCGTTATCTCTTTTTTTGCTGGGAAATGGGTTAGGTTTACTTGTTGAATTACTAGGTGATGACATAGAAGAAGTGCGAGACGATTTTTTTTTACTACCTTTATCTTTACTGCCTTTTGCAAAAACTTGTGTGCTAGTAAGAGAGAGTGCAATGGTTAATACGCTAACAAAAAGAGCTATTTTTTTCATAAAACAATATTCCTAATTTATTGATTAATTTTATGTGTTGGGGAGAAAATAATAGATTGATTTAACAAAACTAATAATAAGACGTTAAATTTTATTCTATGCTAATCAAACACCTCAACATGATAAGGGGTCGTAGCCAATATTCAAGAGCACTACGCCTTATTAAATAAGATAAAATTAACGCTTATGTATGCAAATAATCTATCTCAATAAATATCATCAAATTGCTTAATCGTTTATAACGGATTCTGTTGACAGATGAGTACATAAATAATGTTATAGAAGTGAATTTTCAGGTTTGCTCCTCCTTCTGATGTCGTTAGGCAAGGCTGTTTTTCAGGTGTCCAGCTACCCTTTGACGCAATCAGTACATATCGACAGAATCTGTTACAAACAGAATAATTAAGAGTTATTGCATAAACGTGAAATTATGTGATAAAAGCAATGACTACACACTTTAAAAAAATGAAGGAATAACAAATGGAATGGAATGTTTATTTATCAGGCGAAATTCACACCGACTGGCGAGAAAAAATTATTGCAGGTTGTAATAAGTATAACTTAGACATTAACTTCTCCTCTGCGGTCACCAATCACGAGGCGAGCGATGCGGCGGGTGATGTGTTGGGTAAAGAGGATAATAATTTTTGGCGCGATCATAAATCGGCAAAAGTGAATGCAATCAGGACTAAAACCCTGTTAGAAAGTTGTGATTTCGCTGTGGTGCGCTTTGGGGACAAATACAAACAATGGAACGCCGCATTTGATGCTGGTTACTGCGCGGCCTTAGGCACGCCTTATATTACCCTGCACGATGCAGATATTATTCATCCTTTAAAAGAAGTAGATGGATCAGCGATGGCTTGGGCGAGTACGCCTGAGCAGGTGGTGGAGGTTTTGAAATATACGCTGTCGCAACAATAAAAACAGGCTTTCCCATGCTCTATCGTGGGAATTCATACCAGACACTCCAGCGTCAATCACAAGCAGTATCACTGTAGGATGAGCCGTTTTCTTACCCAGCATTTAAGAAAG
The DNA here is from genome assembly GCA_023146675.1 of Cocleimonas sp. Lineage (GTDB taxonomy): Bacteria > Pseudomonadota > Gammaproteobacteria > Thiotrichales > Thiotrichaceae > JAGLBW01. The sequence continues at coordinate 7,293 of JAGLBQ010000107.1, forward strand.
TCATAGATGTAATGATGTGTCTATTCGGTGGGCAGAGAAGATTTCCCACCCTACATGGCTGTTCCTTCTAATAAAATCACTGTTTTTCAGATTCTATCCTCCCCTGAAGAGCAATAATTTCTATATTTTTGATAAAATTCAATCAATTTAATTAACCTGTCTAGCCTATACTTTAGGAAAGGTATTCTAGGAGAAGAATGTGTTTACGTTAGGAAGCGCATCAAACCAAGCTTATCTGATACGCTTCGTACCTCAGCACATCCTACCGTTGGTATTATTTTTTTGACCTGAAAAGTGAAAATTATTCTTTAGATATTATGAAGGATGCCCAGAAATGTATCTATTTTTATGTCCGTAATTGTTAAAAAATATAATCTAAAATAAAGGAATTACTAATGAATATTCGACTTTTTTTACTCGTTATATTTTTATTTTCTTTAACTAGTTTAGCTCAGGGAAATAAATTAAATAATCCCATTTTATTTTCTCTCGTTGTTCCTCCTCTAACAGGTAATAGTTTTGGGCATCAGTTAGAAACCTTTACTAATCATTTAACAGGAATGCAGCTAGAAGCCCCTCGTGGTGGTGATTTATGTATGATGGACACTGCGGGAAACCTTCGCTATCTGACGAAGGAGGCAGGGTATGGTGTTGCGAGTGGACAGGTTCAAGCAGGTAATGCTATTGCGGTTAGACAGCCTTATGTTCATTGGACGGGTAGTAAGGCGCTCTTTTCTATGGTAGTTGGTGGTCCTTCTAGTGCTTATGATCATAGCTATCGATCTAATAGATGGCAAATTTATGAGATTAGTAATTTAAACGCTGTTGTTGCTGGTGCAACGCCTACTATTACTAAAATAGCCAACCAACCTGCCTATAATAATATTTCACCCATTTATGGTTCTGATGATCAGATTATCTATACGTCAGATGCCCCTCTTTTTGGAATGTCTCATACCTATCCACAGCTTGATGAGTATGAATCCTCACCCATTAATACAGGGATTTTTAAATTAAACCCAGCAACAGGTAAAGTCATTCATCTTACGCATTCACCTAGTGGTGATTTTGATCTTCACTTAGCAAAAGATGGAAGAATCATTTCAACCCGTTGGGAGCATTTAAAAAGGGATCAGCAAGCCAATAGTTATCGAGCAGGAAATGAATGGCAACCACGCCCTGTCAACTATTTTAGTGAAGCTGTAAATGCGGCTATTATTAATGCCCCCAGAACTAAAAATGGCAAGCCTTATGCGGATGCAAATGGCACACCTTACGATATATTCCCCGAAGCGTTTGAAGATATAATCAATGACATTAGTACTGAACCCAATAAAGATTCTAACGAGCCACTCCATGATTTTAATGAGTTTCTTCCTTGGGAGATATCTGAAAATGGAGAAGGTCACCAAACAGTAAATCATGTAGGTCGACATGAATTTGGCGGTGTTTTTCAACCAGGTTCAAAGATTGATGACCCAAATCTTGTTTATAATATTGGTAATTTATCTAAAAACACGCTACGTGAAACCGTCAACTCAGATTCAGGCATATTTCAAATAAAAGAAGACCCTAGAGCGGGATACGAAGGCACATTTTATGGTGCTTGGAGTAGGGAGTTTGGTGGTTTTTCCTCAGGAAGAATTTTTGAATTTGCATTACCGATTGGAAAAAATCCTCAAGATATGGAGCTAATTGATTGGACAAATTCAGCTATTGATAACGAAACAAATAGCTTAGGGCATTTTAGAAATCCATTAATGACTATGAGTGGTACCATGTTGGCTTCCTATGCAACACAGAGTCGTATATTTGCTATTGATGCTCCTTATACTTTCCGTCTGGTTAAAATGGTAAAGAAAAATAGCAATGCCACCAGTACTGAGCATATAGCAGGGGAGGCATTACTCGGTGCTGTAATTAAACGAAATATAGTGTATTGGGGGGATAGCGAGGAAGCAATCTCTGCTAGTGTGGAAATGAGCGAAACAGGAGTCGTTGAAATTGTTGCACGAGCAAAACCTTCTACATTAAAAAAATATCCCATTAACTCAATAGAAAAATCAATACTAGCGGAAGAAGGCGTTAACGAACAAGCGCTAAGAGATTGGATGAAGAAAAATAATTTAGCACTTATTGTCATTAGAAATACAACGGAAAGAGATGCTGCTGATCGTCAGCAACCTTTTAATTTACAAGTACCAGGTGGTGTTAAAACTGCTCCTGCATCTGGAAAAATTTATGATATATCACATTTTCAAATTTTTTCAGGAGAGTTAATTCGAGGGTATGGGAACGGAAGTGAAGTGAGTGGAAGAAGAGTGCTTGCAACGCCATTAAGAAATACTAGCGTTACACCTAATTTATTAGCATCTAATTTAATTGACAGTAATGCATCTATTGAGTCAGGAATAAAAATCGCAGCGGATGGCTCGGTGGCAGCCTTTGTACCTGCTACTCGTGCATTAACGTGGCAATCTGTTGCTCCTGATGGAGAGGC
>JAGLBQ010000108.1 GCA_023146675.1 Cocleimonas sp.
CCTTAATTTCTGCACTGTGTGCTGTTATTTCAATGCAGATGGCAGAAATATCGAAAGCTTGACGTTCTTCATGACCCTAAAATAAAGTCTTCCAGCTATTCTTACCCGATATTTTTTCAATATCCGTCATACGCTCAATATGCATTTGCTCTTCTTCAGCATTAGCTTTAATCACTTTAAGCGCATTATTATCAACACTAACACGACGAAAATCTGATGTCCCCGTATGTTCAGCGTCAGAACCTTGTGAACTAGACAGTAATAAGGCAGTCTGTCCACCTGTCATGGCAAGATACACATCGCCCAAGATTTGCGAATCAAGCAACGCCCCATGTAAGGTGCGGTGTTCATTGCTGATTTCGTAGCGTTTGCATAACGCATCCAGACTATTGCGCTGCCCAGGATGAAGATCCCGCGCCATTACTAATGAGTCTGTAATGGTGCAAAGTGCATCTAAGTGAGGATAATTATCGCCTGTTTTTTGATTATGCAAATCAATTTCATAATCAAGAAAGCCAACATCGAAGGGGGCATTGTGAATAATTAGCTCTGCACCTTTTATATATTCTATAAACTCAGCAGTAATTTTTTCAAAGTTGGGCTTATCTGCAAGAAATTCAGGGGTAATACCATGCACTGCAAGTGCTTCTGCATCTATTGCACGATTTGGCTGAGTATATTGATGATAATCATTACCCGTCATTTTACGGTCAATCATCTCTACACAACCAATTTCGATAATGCGATGTCCATCTCTGGTCTCTAAGCCTGTTGTTTCTGTATCAAGTAGAACTTGTCTTTTCACGCATTACCACCCTTTTCATCCATCGCACGATTTGCTAGCGCGTCAACAAGATCATTTTCCTTATGCCCGCTATGTCCTTTGACCCACTTCCATTCAATATGATGTTGTTCAGTAGCTTTATCTAAACGTTGCCAAAGATCTTTATTTTTCACATCTTTTTTAGCCGCTGTTTTCCAGTTACGCTTTTTCCAGTTAGCCATCCACTGGGTTATTCCCTGCCTTACATATTGAGAGTCGGTGGTTAGGACAATATCGCAAGGCTTAGTTAGCGTCTCCAAGCCTTTAATTGCTGCCATTAACTCCATCCGATTATTAGTTGTCTCAGGTTCATAGCCATAGAGTTCTTTTTCATTATCGCCATAACGCAATAAAGTACCCCAGCCGCCAATACCAGGGTTTCCTCGACAGCCACCATCCGTGAATATTTCTACTGTTTGATTTGACATTTATTAATACTCGTCCCCCATGCTTCAGCATGGAAATGCGTCTTGGACGCTCCAGCATCTAGTTTATTGAGACAGGATTCTGGAGCGTGGGAATGAGGAGAAGATATTGATTTTACTAAAATCAGAAATTTACACTTTGCTTTCTATAAATTTCATCATTTCATCCACCGCTATTTTCTCAGCATCACCGCCTGTACGTGCTTTGTATTCAAGCGTTTCTTCTTTTAAGCCACGAGCAGAAATTACAATGCGGTGCGGAATTCCTAAAAGCTCATGGTCTGAGAACATAGCGCCTGCTTGCATTTTACGATCATCCAATAACACATCATAACCTGCCACAACTAAGTCTTGATGCAGTTGATCTGCAACTGTTTTAACCTCTTCTGACTTATGATAATTCAACGGCACAAGGCTAATCTGAAAAGGTGCTAATGCTTCTGACCAAACAATTCCCTGCTCATCAAAATTCTGTTCAATACTGGCTGCGACTAAGCGCGAAACGCCAATACCATAACAACCCATAATGACAACTTCGGCTTTGCCGTTTTCATTGAGAACTTTTGCATTGAGTACTTCTGAGTATTTTGTACCAAGCTGGAATATATGCCCTACTTCAATACCGCGTAATATAGACAACGTGCCTTTACCATCAGGGCTAGGGTCACCATCAATGACATTGCGAATATCAACAAACTGTGCTTCTGGTAAATCACGCAGCCAATTTACACCTGTATAATGTTGACCATCTTTATTTGCACCACAGATAAAATCAGCCATTTTTTGTGTAGAAAAATCAGCATAAAGTGGAATATTCAAACCTATAGGACCAACTGAACCAGGCTTGCAACCTGCGGTAGCAATCACTTGCTCTTCTGTTACTAATTCTAGAGGGAGTGCCACACCTTCTAATTTTTCTGCCTTTATTTCATTTAGCTCACGATTACCGCTCAACAATAAAGCAACTACCGAATCATCCTCACCTTTTACTAACAAGGTTTTTAAAATCTGGTTTTCTTCAACGTTCAAAAAAGAAGCGACATCAGTGACTGTGTGTTGATTTGGTGTATCGACTCTTTGCATTTCTTCAGATGCTGCTGGACGCTCTCCTTTTGGTGCAACCGCCTCTGCTAGCTCAACATTTGCGGCATAATCACTCTCTGATGAGAAGGCAATGCCATCTTCACCAGAATCAGCTAGCACATGAAATTCATTGGACGCACTGCCACCAATAGAACCTGTATCTGCGTTCACTGCACGATAATCCAAGCCTAAGCGTTCAAAGATACGACAATACGTGTCAAACATAGTGTCATAAGTTTGCTGTAATGATTCTTGTGAAATATGGAAAGAATAGGCATCTTTCATTAAAAATTCACGCGCACGCATAACACCAAAGCGAGGGCGTACTTCATCACGAAATTTAGTTTGAATTTGATAATAGTTAACAGGGAGCTCTTTATAGCTTTTTAACTCTTTACGCACATAATCTGTGATAATTTCTTCATGCGTAGGACCATAGCAAAATTCACGTCCATGACGGTCGTTCATGCGCAGTAACTCACTGCCATATTGATCCCAACGCCCTGATTCCTGCCATAATTCAGCAGGCTGGATAGAAGGCATTAATAACTCAATCGCCCCTGCCTTATTCATTTCTTCACGAATAATAGCCTCTACTTTGCGTAATACTTTTAAACCAAACGGCGCCCATGTATACAAACCAGATGCTAAACGACGAATTAAACCTGCTTTTAGCATAAGTTGATGACTGATGATTTCAGCATCAGAAGGTGTTTCACGAAGGGTCGATATTGGAAATTGAGAAACTTTCATAGAAATAGGTGCTTTTAAAAAAGGAATGAGGAATTGAAAAAAACCCAAGATTATACGTTGAATCTCTATTGACTGCCAAGGGCGCATGAAAAAAACAAATAACATCCTTGTTTCAGTAGACTTTTTATCGCATAATCGCCGCGCTGTAATTGATTCAGATATTTTTTATTTTCTGAACACTATGGTGATCCGCATCGGTTCTCTCGCGGCGATAGACTACGAACCCCGCCAGGCCCGGAAGGGAGCAACGGTAGTAGTGGACTCGGGTGCCGAGATGTAGCTGATGTGGATTGCCACTCTAATTTTATCTTTCGTTGACCAACCAAACTATCACTTTCTTCGGTGATATGCTCAAGTTAATATTTTCCTATCTCTCTAACTCTAGTACACTACTTTTATGAGTTATCAAGTCCTTGCAAGAAAATGGCGTCCACAGAATTTCAAAGAAATGGTTGGACAACAACATGTGCTTAAAGCACTCGTTAATGCATTGGATGGCGATCGTTTACACCATGCTTATTTATTCACAGGTACCCGTGGTGTTGGCAAAACTACCATTGCGCGCGTATTGGCAAAATGCCTAAATTGTGAAACGGGTATTACCTCTGAGCCTTGTGGTAAATGCAGTAGTTGCCAAGAAATTGTTGAGGGGCGCTTTGTTGATCTCATTGAGGTGGATGCCGCTTCTCGCACCCGAGTTGAAGATACACGTGAGCTACTTGATAATGTCCAATATGCACCAACGCGTGGGCGTTTTAAAGTCTATTTAATTGATGAAGTTCATATGCTTTCTGGGCATAGTTTTAATGCCTTATTAAAAACCTTAGAAGAGCCGCCTTCCCACGTTAAATTTCTTTTTGCAACCACTGATCCGCAAAAACTCCCGGTTACGATTCTCTCTCGCTGCTTGCAATTTAATCTTAAGCGAATGAGTGTTGAGCTGATCTCAGGTCATTTATCAACAATCACAAATAAAGAATCCATTGAGAGTGATGATACTTCTTTGCGACTGATTTCACGCGCGGCTGATGGCAGTATGCGCGACGCATTGAGCTTGCTTGATCAGGCAATTTCTTTTGGTGCAGGGGCATTAAAAGAAACAGAAGTGCGTGAGATGCTAGGCACTATTTCACATGAACCACTACTCAATTTATTAAAAGCCACTGCTACGGGTAATGGTGAAAAAGTACTGGCAGACATAGAGAAAATGGCGGGAGTAACACCTGATTTTGAAGCCGCGACTGATGCACTCATTGCGCTACTCCACAAGATGGCTGTCTTACAGGTTGTACCACAAGCGGAGGAAGATGACGAAGCTATAAAGCAACTTGCTGATCAATTTAGCAAGGAGGATGTACAACTTTATTATCAAATCGCATTGCATGGTCGCCGTGACTTATCACTATCACCTGATCCGCGCAGTGGTTTTGAAATGATTTTTCTACGGCTACTGACATTTAGACCATTAAGGGATATAGCGCCCGCAAAAAATTCTACAGTAGGTACGAAAAAAAAAGGCGTGTTACCCACTATTGATGACGTGAAAAAAAAAACACCCATAGCCAATAACACTGATTTAAAAACAGCACCAAGTGAGTCTGCAAACAACGCACTACCCGTAGATAGACACCCTACAGAAATGAATACTGTGATAAATAAGCCTCCTGTAATGGATGATCCACCACCATGGGTCGTTTCAGAAGAGCCTCCTGTAAATACGGTTAGCACTATTCCTCCTCAACCAATACAAAATAACGAAATTGAGACAGCCTATTTAACGAAGACTAGCAATCTAAGTAGCTTAAACTCGCCAACTGAATGGCATGAGATTGTTCCTCTATTGACACTATCAGGTCGAGCAGCTGAGGTAATCAAGCACTGTATTTTAAACAGTATTAAAAACAATCAAATAAAACTCTCACTGGATAAATATGGTGAAGATTTATTGGCTGAAACAACAGCATCACAAATAGAAACAGCGTTGAGTGAATATTATAACAAACCCATTAACTTGCTAATTAACACACAGCATTTAAGCAATGAAACGCCTGCGGAGCGTACGGGCAGAAAAACTCTGGAGCGCCAACAAATAGCAGAAGATTTAATAAATAACGACCCCTTTGTAAAAGATTTACAAAATCGTTTTAAGGCACAGCTTGTGCCTAATTCGGTAAAACCAATCAATTAAAACCACAAAACAAAAAAGGATATAAATATTATGATGAAAGGTGGACTTGGCGGCTTGATGAAACAAGCACAAAAAATGCAAGAAGATATGCAAAAAGCACAAGCAGAAATTGCTGCAATCGAAATCACAGGTGAGTCTGGCGGTGGTTTGGTATCTGTTGTTATTAATGGTCAACATGAGTGCAAAAATGTCAACATCGATGCCAGTCTGATTTCAGATGATGCAGATGACAAAGAAATGGTCGAAGACTTAATTGCCGCTGCTTTTAATGATGCAGTACAAAAACTAGCAGTTGTTTCTAAAGAAAGAATGGCAGGTGTTACTGATGGAATGAGTCTCCCTGGTGGCATGAAGATGCCGTTTTAACGATGTCTGATTCTTCACTACTGAATGAATTAATTGATGCGCTGCGATGCCTACCCAGTGTTGGTACAAGAACTGCACAGCGCATGGCATTTCATTTATTAGAGCATGACCGTGCTGCTGGAATGAAACTTGCAGCAATACTGAAATCTGCAATGGAAAATATTGGGCATTGTGATCATTGCCGCACCTTTAGCGAAGATAAACGTTGTCGCATTTGCAATAATTCATCGCGCCAGCAGGATTCTTTATGTGTTGTAGAAAATCCTACTGATGTTTTAGCACTGGAACAAGCAACTAACTATCAAGGGTATTATTTTGTACTCATGGGTAAACTATCACCACTTGATGGTATTGGACCTGAAGAATTAGGACTGGATTTACTGGAGTCACGCTTATCTGAAGGCAAGATAAAGGAATTAATTCTAGCAACCAACCCTAGTGTTGAAGGTGAAGTAACCGCGCATTACATTAGCGAGTTAGCTGAAAAATATAGTATTAAAACAACACGTATTGCACATGGGATACCTGTTGGTGGTGAACTGGATTATGTTGATAGCGGTACGTTATCACATGCTTTCTCTGGACGACGTAGTTATTAAGAGTAAATTATGAGTGACTGTATATTTTGTAAAATTCTTAGTGGGGAAATACCATCAAAAGCACTCTACGAAGATGATGATGTATTTGCATTTGAGGATCTTAATCCTCAAGCACCATTACATGTGTTAATTATCCCTAAAACACATATCGAAACTATAAATAATTTAGATAACCATAATTCTGCTGTTATTGGTAAACTCTATCTTGCTGCTAAAAAAATTGCATTTGATGCAGGATATTCTAATGAGGGTTATCGCGTAGTAATGAATTGCGGTGAAGCTGCTGGACAAACCGTTTTTCATATTCACTTGCATTTACTTGCAGGAAGACCTTTAAACTGGCCTCCAGGCTGATTTCATTACGGTTTCAACCATAAAAATTAAGGCTAATCTACCGCCTTAGTTTTTAAAGGTATTTACTTGTAAGCAACACTACCAATCAAAAAGATTTCAGGATCAACTGTTTCACCGTTAATTGCTATTTCAAGATGCAAATGTGGACCTGTTGAACGCCCTGTATTACCAACTAATGCAATAATATCTCTCTTATTTACTATTTGCCCCTTTTTAACAAGCGACTTTTTAATATGTGCATAACGAGAAACAATTGCATCTCCATGCAAAATTTCAATCATATTTCCATAGCCAGACTTCCTACCTGAAAATACCACCTCTCCCCTACCCAGAGGATAAATATTTGTGCCTCTTTGTGCGGCAATATCTATACCATGATGCATTTTTTTTCTGCCATTAAATGGATCTTTACGAATTCCATACTTGGAGGATAATCGACCTGTCTTTACGGGGATATTATCCATAAAGACAATTTCCTTTGCAGCTGACTGGTCACCCATAGGTATTTTAGTGAGAGGCTTCACTGCCGTTATATTTTTCACAAGGGGAGCAGGAGTATGGGAATTACTATTGTCATATTTTTCTACAATTAAGGTTGCATAAGTCAAAATAGCAAGACTCAATATAAACATAACAAAATAAAAAGAGACTTTATTTAAAATAATACTAAACATAATTAGGGGAAATCTAAATTGAATTTTTCTAATAAATTAAACGCAAGCAATAGAACATTTAAATACAAAGCACTATACAAATCTTAGGATAAGCGGAGGTTATAGTACGAAGAATGTAAGTTTTATGCACTAGAGCACATAGTTTTCCAAAAACGGAATGGAGCGCGATTTTATATGAAAAAATCAAGAATGCTAGGAAAGCAGTCCCAAAATATTTTTATGCTTGTATTCTATAGATCTATTTGCTTATTTTTTAGATAGATTCTGCTGATCTCTAATACTTAGCATAATGCTACGCCTTTTTTCTTCTTGTAAGTCGATTACCCTGCTTGCCACACCTTGAATAGAACTATCCATTTTTTTAACTACAACTTGTGGAGAGGAAAGAGTCACCGCAAAAAGTATGACAAAACTAGTAATTAATATTATTGTAAATACAGGTACCACCCTGCTTTTTCTTACAAACAGATTGTTATTTTTCGCCACAAGAAAATGATTTAAACCTTCAGCTTGTTGATAAGTTTTACTATTTATTTTTGATGAAGCAAACCGTGTAATATTAACAACTTTATGCTCAACTCGTTCATTCTTAATATTTTTATAAGCTTTTGAAATAAGTTGCGTATACTGCTGGGAGGCACTATCAAATTTATCAGGATGAAAAATATTCATCAATAATCTATAGTGTAATCTGCGTAAAGAGTTATCTGCATGTTGATCAAGCCCTAGCATCCTTAAATCTGAATTATTAGCCTGAAGTAGAATTTTTTGAACATAGTTTAAGAGTATTTTTCTAAAACGTGTTGCGTCAATATTATTTTTTTTAGATATTTGTTTTAATGCCGCATCAGAAGAGACAATGCGCAATAACTCTGTTATTCCTCGTGGTAATTTTCGCTGAGAATCACCAAAACGAGCCAGCAAAGCTGGCTCTGTATTGAGTTTAATTGCATATCGGATTGCTTCTGATTTCATACACCTTAGTGTATATGAAATTAGAATAATAATTAAGCTACTTTATGTAGTTTTAAGTGTGTAACATTAGGCTTTTCTACACTTTTAGTATCATCATCATCCGAATAAGGATAATGATAATCTTCATGATAGTCAGAGTCGACAACAGAATGATCTACACGAGTAAAAAGCAAGCCAACGATATTACTATGTGCTCTCTCAAGACGTTTTAAACTCTTCATTAAAGTAACTTTACGTGTCTTGCCTGCTTCTACCGCCAGAACAGTTGCATCACATAAACCTGATATCACGAGCGCATCAGCTAAGCCCAATACAGGAGGACCATCGATAATAATATAATCAAAATCAGCTGATGCATTACTTAACAATATCCCCATACGCTTGCCTGATAATAACTCAACAGGGTCTGGAGGTATTGGACCAGAAGTAACAGCATAAAGATTTTTAATCATTGTTGAATGACTAATCTCACCACTAGAACCACCACCAGCTAGATAATTAGTCAAACCTTGATAGTTTTCTAACTTAAATAACTTATGCAGTGATGGGTTACGTAAATCAGCATCAATAATTAATACCTTATGACCACCTTGTGCATAGGCAGTTGCTAGATTCAATGCAATACTACTTTTACCTTCACCCGCAGCGGAACTTGTAATAAAGGTACTTTTGGGCGCACCTTCTCTCGTTGAAAATCTTAAGCTGGTTCGAAGAGAACGTATAGCTTCTGCCAATGGGGATTTTGGCTCATGGTATGTTTGCAATGCAATAGAACGTGGATCTAGAGATTTCAGAGCAGGAAGCATACCTAATACAGGAAGACCCGTTAGTCTTTCAAGTTCATTAGGATTCTTTACACTATCATCCATAAACTCACGTAAGAAAGCCGCTCCCATACCAAGAAGCAAGCCAAGAAAAAGACCAAAAATTAGATTAGTTTTGAAGTTAGGCTTATATTTTTTATAAGGCACTCCCGCTTTATCAATGATAGAAATATTATTATTATCAAGGTTCCCAGCAAGACCAACTTTCTTTAACTGACCAAGTAAATCCTTATACAACTCACGATTAGATTGCACATCACGCGATAATGTATGGTATTTAATACTTTTACCTTGAAGTTCCAGTGTTTCTCCCTTTAATTTGTCTAATTGTTTTTTAATCATAGTCTCTTTTTGCTTTGCAGCAGAAAACTCTGATTTCAAGGCACTTTTAATAGCATAAGACTCAATATTAATCTGCGATCTAACTTCATCAATTTGCTTTTTAATGCGCTTTGCACGTGATGAGCGAGGGGAGAATTTTTTTAAAATTTCTTGCGAATTTGCTTCAAGTCTTGCTACCGTCTTCTTTAAGGACTGGATATAAGGATCATTAAGTATGCGAACAGAGGTGGCATTTTTGTCATCTGCCGTTTGCTGTGATTGCATATAAGCAGATTCAGCCTCAATAGTCTCCTTCTTTGCTGTTACAAGTTCTTCAGCCATTTTCTTTAACGAGTGTGAATTACCATCTTCTCCATCAGGTGCCTGAATAATTTGATGCTTAGTCGCATATTTATTTAGCAATTTTTCCGACACTTCAAGATCTTGCTTCGTTTTATTAAGACTAGTCGCTAAAAAATCTTTTGAATAAGATGCTGTATCATAACGACGCTCCAAATTCATGCGCACAAATGTCTTTGTCACCGCATTTGCAATTTTAGCAGCAAGCAGAGGCTCCTTTGATTCATAATTAATCTGTATCAACTGCGAATTACTGACAGGGGTAACACTTAAATTTTCGAGAAAAACAGTCTCAATGAGGCTTGAGTTATTTTTATCAGCCCTCTCCAATCCAAGCATCAACTTAAACCTAGAAACAACACCTTCAGATGCTGCACTATTTTCTAGATTAAGCTGATTAATAACACGACGTGCTAATGTACGACTTTGAATAAGTTGTCGTTGCGTTTCGTAAAAGTCTTTATCACTACGCGATTCTAGTGAGTTCAGCATATCTATATTGACAACTTTTTTTGCATTTCTTTGAATCTGAACAGTAGAGCTCGCTCTATAAACTGGATCCATTAACAAAGTCAGAATAAGTGCTAGTAGTAATGTTGCTACTGTAAATCCAACAAGCAATGCTTTATGCCTACTTAATGTGTTAATAAACTCACGTAGATTTAATCCAGATCGGGATTCTAGTATTTCTTCTGGATAAACATCATTTGAAGAAACAACCAGTTGACCTTGGTCGTTTCCCTTTGAAATATTAGCGGGAAGCCTTTGACTATTTTCTGAGCTCATATGTTCCATACAATTTGTAGTTGGTAATATTAATCACACTAAACCAGAAAGAACAGATAAGCATCTGTTTCATATCGCTTATTGATACTTGAGAGATATTGAATCTGGATAATTACAGATAAAGCATATCCTTATGCATTAACTAGAATTTTATAGCATGATTGTTGATTAATTTAAGGTAGTAAAAGCGCTCATTCCTGAAAACACTTGACTCATCCTAAGTCTGTTAAAGTTAATTCTCCATTATATTTCTTTTCAGTTCTATTTTTAAGCGATAAGCTTATGCATATAAACGATGAAATAACACACAATTTATCACTATCATATCGAACGTGGATAGTAACAAAAAATAAAAAGTGTAACAATCAAGTGGGAGACATATCCCCAGATAACTGGATTAATTTTTTTGATCAAATGATGTATTCTTAATTATTCAATCAAAAATAAGGGCTAATTAGGCTCTATAACGATTGTTAATAAATATTCTCATCGGCGTTTCAAAATATTTATAAGACAGTATTGAGGCAATAATAAGTAAAACTAGGAAAATATAAAAATGCAATATTTCTGGTAATTCTATTCTATTTGCTATCAATTTATCATACACGCCATGCAGTGGCTTTTGCAGAATATAGAGAGAAAAACTAGCTTCTCCCAGTAATACCAGCCATTTATTACTCAAAGCAGAGGCTATTACTCCTTTTTCTTGTGACAGTAAAACGATAAATAGCAAAAAAGCGGGAGCAATCAATCCATTACTATAAGCTATTTTAAAACCAATCATACTTTCTATGCTGGGTCTAAACATCAGCAAAGCAGTAATAATAAAAACCGAAACCAACAACCAAAAGGTATTATTTTTCAGTGGCTTTATCTGCTTGCCTTTAAAAAATACGCCTGTCAAAAAACCTGCAATAAATGCATTTAGGTGCATGATAGGATTATAAAAAAGAAAGTCATGCAACAGTGATTTAGCAATATACTGATCACTATTGTGTAACATTAATACTATGAACTGGGTCACAAACCATAACGCTACAGCAAAGATAACAAGACGATAAGTACCATGCTTATAAATACTTAATAACAAGAAGGGAAAGCAAAGATAGAAAAATGCTTCTACAGAAAGAGACCATCCTGGTGTATTTAAGGTAATTGGATAACCTGGCACCCATGCTTGAAGCATTGTCAAATGTAGTGGCAGGATCAGTACATCTTCAGAAAGTGTTTTGTACTTGACGACTGCTATTAGTAGCAAGGCCAACAAGTAAACAGGATAGATACGTGCAAAACGCGCTAGCCAATATTTCCACTTACTAAAACTAGCTTGTTGTTGTGGGCGATAATAGGCAATAGCCATGATAAAGCCAGATAGAATATAGAAATAATTAACTGCTATGGGACCTGCTGTAACAGCTTCCTGCAAATAGGGAATATTTGCAGGAAAGACGTCCATGCCATAATGAAAAAAGACAACAGATAAAGCAGCAATAAAGCGGGTAAATGTTATTTGATCGAGTTGCAAGGGATTCTCTTTAGACAGAAAGTATTAAGTAGGTGAATACAATAAATATAACAAAATTCAGACACTCTTCACCAAACAGAAAAGTAGTTTACACTTTTGTGACGCGTTTCTACGACTTCATTTTGGCGAAGGTATTGTAACTAGTATGCATTTTTATCTAAAAAACCTCGAAAAATTGTCAGAAAGATAATTTTAAGATCCAGCCAAAGCGTCCATTCACGCATATACTCTAGATCAAACTCAACGCGCTTTTCCATTTTGTAAATAGTATTTGTTTCACCACGCCAACCGTTAATCTGCGCCCAACCCGTAATCCCTGGTTTAACAAGATGCCTTAGCATATATCCAGGAATGCGGGATCTATATTCTTCATTATGCGCAACAGCATGAGGTCGCGGTCCAACAATGGACATTCGACCTTGAATTACATTAATAAATTGAGGCAGTTCATCCAATGATGTTTTACGTAAAAATTTTCCTACAGAGGTAAAGCGTGAATCATTTTTAGAGGCTTGGGTTACTTTATCCCCATCCTCACAAACCGTCATACTGCGAAATTTCCAGACTTTTATTTTTTCACCATTTAAACCATAGCGTGTCTGTTTAAAGAGTACGGGTCCTTTAGAAGTAAACTTAACCACTAAGGCGATTGCCAGCATAATCGGAGAAATTAAAGTCAGAATAGTACCGCCGATTAAAACATCTTCTATTCGCTTAAGGATTGCATGATCAGCAGAGAAAGGTGAGTCATAAACACAAAGTACTGGCGTATCTGCTATCTCCATAAACTTGCTTTGCAATAAATTAGTAGTGAAATAGTCAGGCAAGAGGCGGATAGGAGTCGCGCTATCTGAAAGTGCCTCAAGCAATTTCATCATTCTATTTTTTGCTTCAACAGGCAGTGCAAAATATATTTGATCCCACTCCCCTCTACGAGCAGATTCGATAAGATCGTCAAAATCGCCTAGATACTGATAAGTATCAAGTTTATCGATATTAGAACGTTTTCCTTTGACCCGCTCATCATAGAACCCCGCAACATGGTAACCATACTCGGGTCTATTTTCCAAATCACGCGCAAAACGCAAACCATTTTCGGTTATACCCACAATAGCAACCGTACGATTATTAAGTCCGACACGTCTAAAATGAGCAAATACCTTACGTAAACCAAAACGTACAAGAATAATAAATATAGGGGTAGATATCGACCAAGAAGCCAAGACAATTCGAGAAAACTGCTCACTCGTCTTCGTCATAAAGGCGATAAAGATTAAGGATAGAAAGGTTAAAATCCAAGTAATAACAACTCTTACCGCCTCGTCCCTTAACGGACGACCACTCCATGAGGTATATATTTCTGTGAAACGACTAATAAGACCAAATAAAATAACAGCACATAGACCTGCAATGATATAACTGTTTAAATTATAAAATTTCGTATAAAATGCACCCAGAGAAAGAGCAAATAAAATTGTCAGATTATCTGCACTACGATAAACTAATTCTGAGCTAAATCTCTTGTCTTCCATTTACTTATCTCATACGTTTGCGGTTAATAACATCTGTAATAATACCTAATAATCGCTTGTTATTTAAGACAATAATAAACAAACGGTTGCATTCCTTCGATGGTAGATTACCTCGATGACAGATCCTTTTCCCATTTATAATTTTTCAACTGTTTTAGTTGCAATGCAGAGCGCACGCGTATAACTAAAGCAATAATGATATAAAAAGAAGCGGGAATAAAATCACGACTAAGCAGTCTTGACAACATCACATTACCGTAATTTTTAGCTTCTTTAATAGGGCATTGTTTAGTGCGGGATAGTTCCATATTTCCCAACCGCGCCCGTGTCTTTATTTTAATCAGAGAAAAGATATCTCTAGGTGCTTGAATATAGATCTTCGCACCTGAAATATTGGATATTTCATTATTCTTAAAATGGCAACGTACATAGCCATCATCATTAATAATGTCGGGGAATTTTTCAAAACGTTGCCTGCCCTGCTTAGTAATAACATAGCTACAGGTCGCAATAACACCTTCTTTTATATAGGGAAGATCCACCCATATTTGATAATATTTTTTCACTAGCCAAGATGATTTTGAAGTATCTATAATAGGCGTTGGCGCAGCTAATAGCACATTACTGCCATCTAATGCTTGAGTAATTTGGCTAATAGAGTTGTTACTGAGCTGTGTATCCGCATCAATATAAAAAACAGGGTAATTTATACCTATTTTTTTAGCTGCAATTTCAGCTTCATTGAGTGCATTTACTTTGGAGGGCTTTTTAATATCTAGACAGATTGCAGATGGGAATTTTTGCTTAACAATTTCAGCTGTATTATCAGTACACCCATTACAGGCAACGATCAGGTGATCAACACCCTTTTGTTTAATAATACTGTTAAGGCAATTTTCAATTACCCCAGCTTCATTATGTGCAGGCACTATAATAGTTGCCATATTAACGATATCCTTTTAGCCAAGCATGGCGTTGCTGAAAAATAGTTCGCCATTCCATTAGCAAACTTTTCTTGTCTCTTTTTAGCAACACAAGCACATTGTAGGACAAAACCTTATTCATTACATGCATTAATAGTAATTTTTTAAATAATGGTTGTTTCCACGGTTTTGTATGTTTATTAATTAGTTCCGCTTTACCCTTAAGAAGCTTAATCATCTTCCCAGAAAAATTAGCCTCACTAACACCACCATGATGAACAAGTCGCGCACTAGGTGTAACGATTGGCTGATGACCTATTGCAATGGCACGAGTACAATAATCTGCTTCTTCCGCATACATAAAAAAGGTGTCATCAAACCCATTCAATTTTTGCCAAAGAGATCGCGTGGTAAGAAAAAAACAGCCTGTTATCACATCAACTTCGCGAATACTGTTACGATTCCAACAGCCATAATTATCATGATTAAAAAAACAACTAGAACGAAATACCTTACTTAACCCTAATGCGCTAAATAGCAATGTTTTGAACGATAACTTTGCTCTGGCATTATTTGGATTTAGTGTAAGGTCATTATTTAACGTCACACCACCCCAAATTCCAGCATCACTTTTTTGACTTGAAAAGTGCATTATTTTATCAATCGCACCGTCTAAAATGAGGGTATCTGGATTTAGTAGTAAAATGTATTCCGAGCTTGCAACTTTTGCACCTAAATTTACCCCTCCTGCAAACCCCAAATTCTTTTTTGACTCAATGAGAAGGACATCAGGAAAATGATCACGAATAACCTCCACAGAGTTATCAGGGGAGTTATTATCAACAACAATGATATTGAAGCTTGTCTTCGTGGTTTCATCATAGGCCGACTGAATCGCACGTTTTGTATATTCAGCCGTATTATAGGAAACAATAATAATATCGAGTTGTTTAAAGTCTGGCTTATTAGCATCCTGGTTCACTCTGCAATCATCCCATAGTCAATGGTTTGAATACCTGTCTTCAGCACTTTGGCAGGATTACCTGCAACGATACAATTTGAAGGAACATTTTTTGTTACCACACTACCTGCAGCAACAATCACATGATCACCAATGGTTATATTCGGTAGAATAATAGAGCCGCAACCAATAAAACAATATGACCCTATCACCGTTTTTGAGTCATGCTTACGACTAGCAAAATCATGAGAAAGAACAATCGCATCAAACGTCACCATGGTTTTTTCACCAATGGTCAACCCTTTAGGATTTGTCTTGTCTAGCCTTGCTTTAAATGAAATACGCACATCTTTGGCTAAATTCATTCCATAGACTGTACGAAAATACCAAGTTCTGGCACGCAAAATATTATTTCGCATACTGACCAGAAACATAAACATTCTTTGATTTACAAAACGTAGTCGCATAATTTTATCGTCATCTTTGTTGTTTTTGGCGTGCTTTTTGCTTTGCCTTACTTACCAGCTTTTCAACTGATCTATTTAACTCTGAATAATACTTTGCCCAGCCAATCGATCCAAGCACAAAGAAGAACAACGGTTGTATTTTGCCAAAATAATCAACGGTAAAGCCAATTAAGATGAGTGACATAAAGGCCAATATCCATGACTTTACCATCCAGCGCGTTGCAGGGTGATGCTTATGTAGATCATTTAGTACATGAAAAACAGCGTAAAGAGAGCAAAATAGCAAAATAAATCCTGCAAAAACACCGTGCTGCATAGTCATTAAGAGCCAAAAGCTATCAATACTAGAATTCATCCACTCAGGGCGACTCCAGTCATGCAGCCCTATTCCAAAAACAGGATTATCTGCAATATCATCCATTGAATACTTCCATTGCAGCATTCGATAGTAGCCAGTAACAGGATTAAAAGTGAGATAAGAAATAAGAATGGCAAAAAAGCCTCGATTCGACATTGCTTCAATGATCAAAAAAGTGGAAGTACCAAAAAAAGCAACTGCCATCCATAATCTTTTTGCACCCATCCAGTATTGCGCCAATACAGCTGTCATCCCCTGAAAGGCAACTGATAACAGGGGTGCTGAAGAGAGGGTAGAAATCATCCCTACTAACAAAGCCAACACTTTAAGTAAATTACTTATTTTGTAGCGGTAAAGCAGCAGCAAAACGATAAAAGGGAAGAACATTGCGCCTATCGTTCCATATAAAATAGGATGGGCAAACAAATTAGTGGTACGCATAATACCGAAACGAATATAGTAATGGGTATAGAGCTTCCAGTTGAGCGAATCATTTCCTGTAATATTTTTTGCCCACTCATGCAAAATACGATGCTGAGCGAGCGCTTCATAGATAGAAACCAGCACTAACAATGACAAAATTGTGACAAAAAGTATATTAAATCGATAATAGCTTTTTGGTGAGGTAATCACTCCTCGCGCCAGATAGAATGCACCAAGAACCTCTATTATCAAAATACCTGATGACTCTATACCTTTTTGTATTCCATGATTATAAATAAGACTAGCCGCGGCAAAAAGAATAAAGATAAACAACAGTATATCGATCAAATCCACTTTTTCTAACAGTTCTTTGATATTTAATAGCGAGTACAATAGGGCGACACCTAACACCACACGATAGGCTTCAATACGCAGTGAACCTACAAGATAATGGAATTCAACGGGGATAAAAATGGAAATAACAAATAGGATTCCCAGTATTTTAAAAATCATGCAACCTCTGTTTTCTCTATTTTTCTAAGAGTTTATGAAACAGGAATAAAATAACAATTGTTATACTCAAAAAGACATTTGTAATCAGTGTTGATATCGCGGCGCCCTCGATACCATATCGCGGAACGAGTAATATATTACAAATCAAATCAACAACCAGCGCCGCCACTAAAACAATATTTAGATAACGCACTTTCTCGCGGATTATAAACATAAAAGAGAACGTAAGGCTGGTGGCACGGAAAAATTGAGCAAACAATAAAATAACCAGCGTCATTTTAGCACTAACATATTGATCACCAAAGGCAAATAATAACCAATATGCTACTATTAGCATTAGCAATGTTACCACTAGCAATACGGTTATGACTAATGCTGTCGACTGCCAAAAGAAAATGCTTAGTTTCTCCCTATTATGATGAAAGGTTGATAGCAAGCGCGGATAGATGGTTGCATCAAGCGCTCCAAGAAAAAATAAGCTAATAAAGGATATTTTTGCTGCTACATTATACAAAGCCACCTCTTCATTTTGTAAAAACCAGCCAACCATTAGCGTATCTATCCAAAGCATAAGAAAAGCTGAGTAAGAAATTGGAGCTAAGGGTAGCGAGTCTTTAAATATTTTAAGCGGACTAGGAGCGGCAATAGCTGCTTGCTTTTGTGATGACAAATGCGGTAGCACCGCAAAAACAGATAAAATCCCCGCAAGCACAATAGAAACACTATACAGGTTGACAGCGAGCTGATTATCCTGAAAAGAATTCCAAAAAGCAGTGATTAAAAATAGATAACTAATCGCAGGAAGCGCATTTTGCACCAACACAGAAGACGAACTACGTTTAAGCCCTTTTAAATAAAAGCTATTGGTCGTAAGCAGATTAAAAAACAGCAGCGTGATACCCGCCAACCTTAAATCATTAAGCGCTATTTCATTATGAAAAAATGCATCACGTATCCATGGACTGGCAGCAATCCAGATTAAAGTAAAAATAAATGAAGTAATTATTAATAGTTTATAGCTACTAAGTAAAAGACCCGTGCGCTGATCAGTATGATCATCAGGAAGGCTGGCAACAGATTTAACAATCAGTTGGTCAACACCAATGCGGCTTATTAAAGACACTCCTGTAACAAACAACATCAACATAAAAATCACGCCTGCTTCTGACATGTTCAGCATTCGCGTAATAACAATTGAAGCAGTGAAATTTAGAGCGACACCTGTGAAGCGCGCAATAATTGAGAAAAAACTACTGACTAATAGCGGGTTTTTCAATGCTTTTTGTAATAACCCCATTTAATCTATGCGTCCTGTCTCAATATACCCACTCAGGAAATTGGTCAACTTATCCAGATTATCCGTGTCATTATTTGATACAACTTGAAGCGCGCTAGTATCACATAATAAGGTATATAATTCTGCCTGCGTGGGCGCAGCATAAACACCCGACAATTTCGCCATCCATGTCACACCATCAGCTTGATGATTATTACGATGTTCACCTAATTCAAATTGACGATTCATGACAATGATCGGCGTATTATGATGGCGCGCACTGATAATATTTCCCATACCTGCATGAGAAACAAACACAGAAGCATCTTTTATATGTTGATTATACTGTTTCGCATCTAAAAAACGCTCCCATTTGATATTCTGCGGTATATACTCACCATCCGCTATTTGTGCAATGACTTCCTCGTCATTATTTGCGGCCCATTCGTTCATATTCTCTATCAAGCGATCAAATGGAAACTGCGTCCCCACGGCAACAAAAATCACAATACAGATCCTCGATAGAAAATATTTTTATCATCACTTAAATCCTGCCATTGCGTCACCACAATATTAGCGTGATTTTTTACCATTCTCCCAGAGCGAGATAGCACTTTGACATTGGCAATACTGTCAACCCAGATAGTTTTAATGGGCAATAACTTACAGAGTAAAATCGCCATTACACCAGGTGCCGCACCAGTTGTGATAATCGTATTAGGACGTTCACGAATCAGGATCGAGATAATCTGTAAAGTAACAGGGATAAGGTTCAATTTACTATCAGCGCTCGCATCCGTAATGGCATAAACCTTTCTACCTCCCTCTTTTGCAGATTCATATTGCGCACCAGGTGTTGCATAAATCACATCAAACTGATCTTCCAGTTGATTACAAATTTTATTCAGTTGTATCCAATGTCCACCTGAGGATGAAATAGCTAATATTTTGGTTTTTTTTATCATTATTAAATTCTACAAAACAAAATAATATTGAAAAACATACAGGGTAGAGCACTACGTTGCTTATCCTGTATGTTTTGAGAGAGAAAATTTTTTATCTTAATGTTATAAGGGTTTCCTAAGATAAAAGGCTGCCTGATCACCTTGGTTTTCCTTATTCAATTCAACACTACGCTGTTCAAATTTCACAATGTCTTGTTTAGAAAATGCTGACTGATCAGGATTAACCGCATAGGATGCTTCATCATTTAATGCGACACCCTTTAAATACTGCTCACTTCCCCATAACTGAAAAGCAAAGGAATCATAAACCACCTCTTCCATTTGCAATCCGACCTTCTCAGCCAATAGTTTCATACTATCGACTGAATGCAAAAATAAATGACGCGGTGCATCAAGCTGCACCCAATGAATCCCATAATGTTTCCAAGCCCATGAAGAGGCAGTAGGTACGCGCACCAAGCAAACCCCGCCAGGTTTTAGCAGACTAGCCGCTTTAGTCAACACTTCCTGCTGGTCAAAAACATGCTCAAAAGAGTGATGAAACATTATTAAGTCCCAATCAACCTTCTCTACATCATGAATAGATTTCTTCTCAATATTCAAACCATTATCATAATGAATATTCTCTGCATTAAAAGGATCAACGCCTAATAAATTCTTGAACCCCGCATCCTGCAAAGAGTGCAATAAATGCCCTGCTCCACAACCTACATCTAAAATATGAGACTCCGTTGTTATGCCTGTTTTTTGCAAGGTATGAATTTTACTATGCGGCATAAACTGATGCATAATTTTACCAACCAGACAGGCACCTGTTGCGGCATAAAGATCACGCTTAGAGACTAAAAAATTTTTAACCCCTGTTGAGGATTGAATTTTATCATAAGAATAATAATCATCATCTGGGTAATAGCTCGGTAAATTTTCAGGCAGATCCGCAATCTGCAAGCAGCCACATGCTCCACATTCGATATATTGATGTTTATCACCAAGCCCCAACATCATCTCCGTGGCTTCATGTGAGCTATTGTTTTCATTATTACTGCAAATTCTACACTGCATTTTTATTCTCAACTTTAGTAAAGGAAATAACGTTGTATTTAGCTTTCTATCGTAGTTGCCGAGATTGGCTTTTAACAATATTTATTAAATACTTCCCGTAACCACTTTTTTTCAATGGCTCAGCCAGCTCTAATAATTTATCCGTAGTGATATAACCCATATGCCATGCAACTTCTTCAGGACTCGCAATTTTAAGCCCCTGACGATCCTCAATAATACGAATGTAATTAGCGGCATCTAATAATGCCGCATGCGTACCTGTATCCAACCATGCAGTACCGCGCTTTAACATCTCGACTTCAAGATTGCCTTGCTGGAGATAAACCTTGTTCACATCTGTAATCTCCAATTCACCACGTGGCGATGGCTTAATATCTCGTGCAATATCCAACACGTCATTATCATAAAAATACAAGCCCGTTACTGCATAATTAGATTTAGGATTCTCAGGCTTTTCCTCAAGACTAAGCGCCTTACCATTCGCATCAAAATCAACCACACCATAACGTTCAGGATCTGTTACATAATAGCCAAAAACGGTTGCCCCTGACTCTTGCTTGGCAACACTCTGCAAACGATCAGACAAACCTTCCCCATAATAAATATTATCACCAAGGATTAAGGTAACAGGATCACTACCAACAAATTCACGCCCTAGGATAAACGCCTGCGCTAGTCCCTCAGGGTTAGGCTGAATTGTGTATTGAATATTCAAACCCCACTGCGAGCCATCACCCAGTAAATTTTGAAATTGCGAACTATCATGGGGCGTTGTTATAATAAGGATATCTTTAATTTCCGACAGCATCAGCACGGTTAACGGATAATAGATCATCGGTTTATCATAAATAGGCATAAGTTGTTTACTCACAACTTGTGTCAACGGATGTAATCGAGTACCACTTCCTCCTGCGAGGATTATTCCTTTTCTCATAGTATTTTATTTCCAAGTAAAGCAATCACTCAGGTTGAGTTCTATATTATTCGAGACCAAGACGAATGTACTGCAACTTATGGCTACCAACTTATAGTATAGGTAAGTACTGTCAACGCAGAGATCAAATAAAAACGGAGCGCAAACGGAAAGAGTTTATTTTCAATTGGCGCATAGAGTACATGATAATGGTGTTAAGTATCCAATGGGAGATGGATGAAGTGATAAATTAATTGTGATTGGAGGTATTTGAAAAAGTTGTTAACTCACTTTTCAAGCAAACACCAATAGGAGTGATCCAGATTAGAAAAATGATCGCAGCCCACCTGAAGCTCACTTTTACGTCTAATTAAACGTACGAAATTATTACAGTCACTTATTTTTTCGATCGTATAATGCACGCATTATGGTGTAACTTTCACTATTTCTTATTCTCATATCAGTAGCCCTCCGTTTTATTTTAAAGAAAAATACAAAAACTACTTGCACTCCTTGGCGACTTCCCTATAATGCGCTCCTCTGATGCGGGGTGGAGCAGTCTGGCAGCTCGTCGGGCTCATAACCCGAAGGTCGTAGGTTCGAATCCTGCCCCCGCTACCAAATACAGTTAAGACACAACTGCTCTTGTCTTAACATAATAAAAAAGCTCCGTTTACGGGGCTTTTTTATTGCTTAAAATAAAGTAACCACCAGTGAGTTTTACCTTATAGCTCAAACAAGATTGAGCATAATCTAGGTAGTTACAGCCAATACTGTTACAAAATAAATAGGATGACTTAGTGCAAGATCGATTAAATGACTTAATCAAGACAACAACTGAAGGCTTAGGCTATCAGTTATGGGGATATGAATATCGCCCCCACTCAGAAAGCGCCCTTCTACGCATTTTTATCGAAAAAGAATCTGGAATTGGTGTAGATGATTGCGCCTCGGTCAGTCGCCAAGTAGGTGCAGTGCTTGATGTCGAAGATATTATCCCAGTTGCCTATATTCTGGAAGTCTCCTCCCCTGGGATTGATCGCGTTCTCTTCTCTCATGAGCAATATGAACAATATCTTGGACAACAGGCAAAAATCCGTACTAGAACACCTGTTGATGAGCGCAGAAATTTTCGTGGTCGTTTAGAAAAAGTGACAGAAACACATATATCAATTTTAGTAGATAAACAATTATACGAGATTCCATTTGATGTGGTTGACCGCACACGGTTAGTGTTGGAATAGGACTAGGTATGAACCCATGAGCAAAGAAATACTGTACGTAGTGGACGCCATGTCCAACGAAAAAAATGTAGAGCCCGAAATAATATTTGAAGCAATAGAAATAGCGTTAGCAACAGCAACACGTAAGCGCTATGGTATGGAACAAGATATTCGTGTCGATATTAATAGAGAAACAGGCGAATATAATTCCTTCAGACGCTGGGAAGTTTTAGATGATGAAGATCCTGATTTTGAATCGCCTGAGAAACAAATATTACACAGCTATGCCAAAGCTAGAGGTTTAGAACTTGAAATTGGTGAATTTATTGAAGAACCTGTTGAGTCAATAGAATTTGGACGTATCGCGGCACAAACCGCAAAACAGGTGATCGTACAAAAAATACGTCAAGCAGAACGTGAACGCGTAGTTGATAACTTTAGAGACCGCATGGGTCAGCTTATTCTCGGCACAGTAAAGCGTTCAGATCGTCGTGGCATCGTGCTTGATTTAGGCGATAACGCTGAGGCATTTATCCCTCGTGATCAAATGATTCCACGCGAAAATGCACGCGTAGGTGATCGTTTACGTGGCTTATTAAAAGAAATTCGTGAAGATGCACGCGGTCCACAAATGATTGTGAGTCGAACAGCTAATGAGTTTCTTATTGAGTTGATCAAACTTGAAGTCCCTGAGATTGGTCAGGAAATGATTGAAGTCATGGGCTGTGCTCGTGACCCTGGTTCACGCGCTAAAATAGCGGTTCATGCCCTAGTGCCTAATCTTGATCCGATTGGTGCTTGCGTTGGAATGCGTGGCTCAAGAATTCAGACTGTGACGAATGAACTAAATAACGAACGTGTTGATATTATCCCTTGGGATGAAGACATCGCACGTTTTATAATAAACGCCATGCAACCCGCTGAAGTACTCTCCATTGTTGTTGATGAAGAAAAAAACAGCATGGATATCGGCGTTGAAGAAGAAAAGCTATCCCAAGCTATTGGTAAAGGCGGGCAAAATGTTCGTCTTGCTAGTGAGCTAACAGGCTGGACACTCAATGTAATGAGTGAAAATGATGCCGAAGAAAAGAGCATGAAAGAAGCCCAAGTCATCATTAATTTGTTCACCGAACATCTTGATGTTGACGAAGAGCTAGCAACAATACTTGTCGATGAAGGCTTCGCTAGTCTTGATGAGGTCGCTTATATCCCTGTTGAAGAATTCTTAAAAATAGAAGACTTTGATGAGGAGATAATCGAAGAATTACGTAGTCGCGCACGTAATGCATTACTTTCATTAGAATTAGTAGGAGATAACTGCAAACCAGCGGATGATCTTCTCGAAATGGAAGGTATGAACGATGCATTAGCTGATCTATTATCTACGCAAGGAATTTGCACAATGGAAGACCTTGCTGAACAATCTGTTGATGAACTAACAGAAATTGAAAGCATAGATGATGATCAAGCCGCAAAGCTTATTATGACCGCAAGAGAGCCTTGGTTTGCTGAAGACAAAACACCATCAGCAAATCAAACTAATTCAGACACAGGCTCGAATGAGACTGGTTCAAATGATTAAGAAAACAGGAGAGAATACGGATGTCAGAAATACTAGTAAAAAAACTCGCCGAGGTTATCGGAACTCCTGTCGAAGTACTGCTACAGCAACTTCAAGATGCAGGAATATCAGCTGGTAGCGCCGAAGACAGCATAACCGATAGAGAGAAACTAAAATTACTTGAGCATATTCGCGCAGCTAAAGCTGATGATGAAGGGCAAGTAAAGCAGAAAAACAAACTTTCTTTAAAAAAACGTTCTAATAGCGCACTAAGCGTCTCAGGAAGAACGGTTAATGTTGCGGTCAAACGCAAAAAAACATTTGCCCGCCCTGCCCCTGCTGTGGAAGCGAGCCAAGCACCTGTTGCTGAGGCAGATACCGCCACACCTAGCTCACGCTCAGAAGAACTGGCTAAAACGCTTGAAAATGAGCGTAAAGCACGCGAACAAGCAACTATTGACAGAAAGCAAAAGCAATCTGCCAAAGATGCAGCTAAAGAAAACAATCAAAATACAAAAGAGCAAACCGAGATAAAAGTAGAAAAAGTTTCTGAAAAACCAGTAGAGAGCAAACCAACTCCCAAAGAAACCAAACTACAAGCAGAGGAAAAAACACCAGATAACAAGACTAATGTGGCTTCTAGTGATACCAAAGTAAAAGCAAATGAAGCAGTAAAAAAGAAACAAGAAAGACCACAAACAGACACTGAAAAAACACCTGCTAAAGTAAATGAAGCCCAAAAGCAGGAAGTCAAAGCAGAAGCTAAGCCAGAAAGCAAAGCAGTAGAGCAGAAGGCTACTCCCAAGGAAAAAATTAAGCCAAAAACAAAAGTAGTAACGCCTGTGACACCTCCTAAAATAGAAGCTCCTACAACAGCAGCTCCTTTAACGCCGAAGCAAATGCGTGAAATTGTCGCGAAGAGATCAAAAGAAGAGGCCGCATTAAGCTTAAAACGTCGCCCTTCTCGCAAACCACCACCAAGACCTGTAGTTACCAAAAAAGTAGAGCCCGTAGCAACGAAAAAACCAGCTACTCCTACACCAGCTGTTGCTACTAAGCCTCCTGCAAAGAAGGTTAAAAAGAAGCCCTTTCAAGGTCGCACTCAAGGTCCTGGTGGAAACAAACCTCTCCATATTAAAGGTGGTCGTCGCAAAAATAAACGTGGTGGCAGAGGTGGCAGACAACGACAGCAATTGGTTCAACAGTCAACTGAACATGGTTTTGAGAGACCAACAGCTCCTGTCATTCGCAATATTGAAATACCAGACACGATTGTTGTTTCTGAGCTTGCGTCAAAACTAGCCGTTAAAGGTGCAGATATTATCCGCGTATTAATGGGCATGGGTGTGATGGCAACCATTAATCAGGTCATTGACCAAGATACTGCAACCCTTATCGTTGAAGAAATGGGGCATACGGCTGAATCTGTTAAAGCAAAAGATGAAGAAGTTTCCTCTGTTGATTTGCAAGAAAATACTGATGAATTTGAGAAAACACAGCGCCCTCCTGTTGTTACCATTATGGGACATGTTGACCACGGTAAAACATCCTTGCTGGATTATATTCGTCAATCTCGCGTTGCCGCAGGTGAAGCGGGTGGAATTACCCAGCATATTGATGCCTATCATGTGGAAACAGATAATGGTGTGATCTCATTCCTTGATACACCAGGACATGCCGCTTTCTCTGATATGCGCGCCCGTGGTGCTCAAGCAACTGATATTGTGATTGTGGTTGTTGCTGCTGATGATGGTGTTATGCCACAAACAGAAGAAGCAATTAAACATACGCGTAGATCTGGCGCACCTTTGATTATCGCTATTAATAAGATCGATAAAGAACAGGCTAATCCAGAGAACGTTAAAAGTGATCTCGCCAACTATGAAGTTGTTCCTGAAGATTGGGGTGGTGATGATGTATTCGTTAATATCTCTGCTAAAACAGGCGAAGGTATTGAGGAGTTACTTGAGTCTATCTTACTGGTATCTGAAGTACTGGAACTTAAAGCACGCACCAAAGGACCCGCAACAGGTTTAATCATTGAATCACGTGTTGAAAAAGGTCGTGGCGCAGTTGCTACCGTTCTTGTGCAAGAAGGTACACTAAAGAAAGGTGATATTGTTCTTTGTGGATCAGAATATGGTCGTATTCGTGCTATGTTAGATGAAAACGGTCAAATGGTTGATGAAGCGACACCTTCTATTCCAGTAGAAATACAAGGTCTATCAGGCACACCAAGCTCAGGCTCTGAACTGGTGGTACTAAAAAGAGAACGTCAAGCACGCGAAATCGCAAAACTGCGCCATGAAAAAGAGCGTGAAAACCATTTTGCAGCACAACAAGCCGCTAAACTTGATGAAATGTTTGAGAAAATGAAACCTGGCGATAAAGCAGTCTTCAACATTCTCTTGAAATCAGATGTTCATGGCAGTATGGAAGCGATAGTGCAATCACTTAACCAGCTTTCAACTAATGAAGTAGCCGTAAATATTATCTCTGCTTCTATTGGCGGGATTACTGAAACAGATGTCGCACGCGCCCAATCAGCAGAGGCCGTTATTATGGGCTTCAATGTACGTGCCGATGCCAGCGCCCGCCGTTTAGCATCAGAAACGGGTGTGGAAACACGCTACTACAGCATTATTTATGAACTCATTGATGATGTTCATGATGCTATGAGCGGACTGCTTAAACCAGAACTACGCGAAGAACTCATCGGTATTGCCGAAGTTAAGGATACCTTCCGTGGTACAGGCTTTGGGAAGATTGCAGGTTGTCTGGTCATTGAAGGCAAAATAAAAAGTGGTGAACCCATTCGTGTTCTGCGTAACAATGTTGTTATTCATGAAGGTGAGCTTGATTCATTGCGTCGTCATCAAGACAATGTTAATGAGGTTAAAGTTGGTACTGAATGTGGTATTGGCGTTAAGAAATACGATGATGTGCAAGCGGGCGATCAGATCGAAGTTTTCCATCGTTATGAAGTTCAACGTACCTTAGAAAGAAAAACTTAAATAATAGGATATTTTAACTCACTTTTTTTCCTTCTGTTGAAATCGATCTCACTTGGTTCTACTTGAGATCATTTCAGCAGAAAAATCTGCGTTAAAATATCACATTTATTCAGTTTTCCTTCCTAGGCAAGAGATTAATAAAATATGCCTTATGATTACTCCCGTACTGACCGTATTGGTGAACAGATTAAACGCGAATTAGCTTTATTAATTCGCAATGAGGTCAAAGACCCGCGCGTAGGCATGGTATCCATATTAGATGTGGTAGTAACAAAAGACTTAAATCAAGCCAAAGTCTATTTTGATACCATACAGCAAGATAAACATGAAGAATCCCAGCAAGGGCTTAATCGCGCTGCTAGTTTCTTGCGTGGTGCACTAAGTCGTACCATTCAATTACGCAACACACCTTCGCTTATTTTCATATACGATGACACCGAACAGAAAGCTAATGATCTATCTGTTTTGATTGATAAAGCGGTGCAATCAGACCAGAAAGATAGCTAAACAAAATAATCTCGCAAAGATACCGTAGGCTAATAAAAATTTAGCACATGCTTTGCATACACTGTAATCTTTACGAGATTATTACTCTTCCCTATGGCAAAAAAATCCAAAAACTTCTACCGTGACATCAGCGGCATCCTACTATTAAACAAACCCCTTGGGCTAAGCTCCAATGCTGCTCTACAACGCGCACGTTATCTATTCAATGCAAAAAAAGCAGGTCATACAGGCAGTTTAGATCCTCAAGCCACAGGTGTTTTACCTCTTTGCTTTGGCGAAGCCACTAAAGTGTCAGGTTATTTACTCAACTCTGATAAGCGCTATATCACCACCGTGCAACTGGGGGAAACCACCACCACAGGTGATACCGAAGGCGATATTCTAAATACGACGACTGTTACAGAAATCAGCGAGCAAAAATTAGTGAAAATATTGGAGCAGTTCACAGGTAAAGTCACCCAAATTCCCCCTATGTACTCTGCTCTCAAGCACAATGGCACACCTTTATATAAGCTGGCACGTCAAGGAATCGAAGTAAAACGCAAACAGCGCGAAATTACGATTTATGAATTAATCCTTTTAGAACGCACACACGATACATTAAAACTCGATGTACGCTGTAGCAAAGGCACCTATATTCGCACATTGGCACAAGATATTGGCGACGCGCTCGGCTTTGGAGCCTATATCACCAGCCTAGAACGCACCCAAGTATCTCCCTTTGACTGTAGTAAAATCTATACACTAGAAGACCTGCAACAACTGGCCGAATACGAAGATAAAAAACAGCTTCATGATACTCTACTTTCCATTGATAGCGCCCTTTGCAATCACCCTAAAATCATTTTAAATGACACTGAAAGCGCACGTGTAAAAAATGGGCTAAAAGTGACACGAGATGATATCCCTGACTCCTCATTAATCCGTATATACCATGAGTCAGGCGAATTTATCGGTATTGGTCGGCTTTCTAGCGATAAATTACTCGCTCCTAAGCGTATGATGCGTACCAATTAATACAGACCGATCAAAATCCGTATTTACATCTTTGCAAGATAACTTTGTTTTTCTTTATAACCATACGTTACACTAAAGCCCCTAAAGAAAAGCTTAGGCATAAACTCATGTCTCAATCCATATTACAAATAGTTGCTATTATGATTGGTGGCGCACTGGGTGCGGCTATGCGCTACCTTGTTTCTAATGGATTTTATTCCCTATTAGGACGTGATTTTCCGTATGGCACACTAGCGGTCAATGTGATTGGCTCATTTCTTATGGGTGTACTGACTGTCTTATTAATTGACAGAGAAGAGATAGACCCACTCATTAAATTGGCTATTTTAGTTGGTTTCCTAGGTTCATTTACCACCTTTTCAACCTTTTCAATGGATACCTTAGTGTTAATAAATGAAGGGGCTTTAAGCCGTGCTTTTTTTAATATACTAGCAAATATGGTCATTTGTGTGTCCGCAGTATGGCTTGGCATGGTTATCACAAAACAATGATAAAATTAACAACAACGATAAAGAATAAACTATGTTAGATATAAAATTATTAAGAAATAATCCCGAGGCAATGGCTGTCAAGCTGAAGCGTAAAGGCTACACTTTAGATGTTGCACAGTTTGTACTGCTTGAAGATAAACGTAAAGCATTGCAAATGGCGACTCAAGATTTGCAACAAGAGCGGAATACGCGCTCTAAATCAATTGGTCAGGCAAAAGCAAAGGGTGAAGATATAAAGCCCTTGCTAGCAGAAGTTGCAGACCTTGGTGATAAGCTAAAAGCAGGCGAGAATGAATTAAGTGCATTACTGACTGAAATCGAAACCATTCTCATGGGTATCCCTAATACGGTGCATGATTCTGTGCCTGATGGTTTGACTGAAGATGATAATCAAGAAATTAGTACATGGGGCGAGCTAACACAATTTGATTTTGAAGCAAAAGACCATGTTGATTTAGGATTAGCAAATGGTTGGATGGATTTTGAAGCAGCGGCTAAAATAACGGGATCACGTTTTGTAGTAATGCGTGGCACAATGGCACGGCTGCACCGTGCGCTGATTCAATTTATGCTGGATACACATAGTACTGAACATGGCTATCATGAAATTTATGTTCCTTATATGGTCAATGAAGACAGTCTTTATGGCACAGGACAGTTACCTAAATTTGCGGAAGATCTATTTAAACTGTCTGATGAACGAAATTTTTATCTGATCCCTACTGCGGAAGTTCCAGTCACTAATCTTATTCGTGGGGAAATACTAGATGAAGATCAGTTACCCATGAAATATACCGCACATACACCCTGCTTCCG
>JAGLBQ010000109.1 GCA_023146675.1 Cocleimonas sp.
CTGATCCAATTTGTTAAGCCAGAAGAATCATGGAATGCGCTAGAGCAGTTACGCAGTCACGCAGAAAATATTTTACAAAAACTGGAATTACCCTATCGCACGGTAGTTCTATGCACAGGTGATACAGGATTTTCTGCGAAAAAAACGTATGACCTTGAAGTCTGGCTACCAGGACAGCAAAAATACCGAGAAATCTCCTCATGCTCAAATGTTGGTGATTTTCAGGCACGCAGAATGAGCGCAAGATACCGTAATTCTGACACAGGAAAACCAGAATTTTTACATACCTTAAATGGCTCAGGACTAGCGGTAGGACGCGCATTAGTTGCTGTTATTGAAAACTATCAACAAGAAGATGGCAGTATTCGCATCCCTAAGGTATTAAAATCTTATATGGGCGGGCTGGACATTCTGCAACCATAATGGTAAAAACCGCACTACCCCCTGTTATTGCGGTTTCACCTAGATCCTGTCGGCACTTGTACTAGCGTACAACTACCTACAAAATCTAGGTTTTATAAGATAGCTTCAATAAATATCCCTTTACAAATTGTAAGCTTAAATAAAAATGCAGTTATTATTGAATCGCCTGATCAATTTTATGAAATGGCCTATTGGTTTTTTATCCGTTATTTTACTGATGCCTGCGTGCTCTCATTTATGGCAAGTAATGGGATATATTTATGATCATTCCAGCAACTATTCTATGCTCTTCTACGGCTTTTTTGCGTATATCATTCTCTGGCTTCTCTGGATAAAGCATAGCATGATGGGGCAATGGTTTAGCACCTTAGAGCATGAAGTAACCCATTCTATTTTTGCCATCTTGTCACTAAATCGTGTCGTCGGACTTCACGCTACAGGTTACGCTGGCGGAGTAATGCAATATCAGGGCTATTCAAATTGGATTATCACATTATCACCCTATTTTGTTCCTACATTAAGCCTATTTATTTTATTATTTTTGTCATTAGTGAAAGCTTCATACTTATCGACATTACTTTTTATTTTAGGGTTATCCCTTGCCTATCATTTTCTGGCAACATGGAAATCAATTCACTATCTACAATCTGACTTGGTAAAATCAGGCTGGCTCTTTGTTTGCATGTTTTTACCTACCGCCAATGTTTTAATGTTGCTAATCATATTAACTGCGCTACCCCATGATGGGCTAAGCACAGAAAGAAGTCTTCTGTATGTTTGGCAAGACACTATTGTTTTTTGGGGATATTATTTCTAACGCTAAAACAGCGCCAAATTAATGTCGCCGAGTTATCTTCATAAAACCTAACAACCACTAGTTTTGCAGACCTATCTGTTATTTTAATACGGGAGCAGCTACACAGTTTGAGCTATCTTTATTTTCCGCAATACGTTGATAACGCTGTTTATAAATATCACCCATGACATCAAATGAGAAATACTGCTTTGCATAACGCATTGCTTCTTGCCCCATTGTTTGTCTTAGCTCAGTAGAATCAATTAATGCTTCCGTAAATTTCTCCAGCTCTGCGGTGGTATTACCAACATAGCCTGTTTTTTGATGCTGTACGACTTCATCATTACCAGGAATATTGGTTACAACAGCGGGAATGCCTGCGACTTGCGCTTCCAATAGAGCAAGGGATAGTCCTTCATAAAGTGATGTTTGTAGAAAAATATCGAGTGATGACACTTCTTTTAAGGCATCCTCACGACTTAACATACCTGTTACTTTCACCCCACTTTTCTCAAGGTTGGCGACATCATTATCTTCACCTCCCCCTACCCAGATAAACTCAATATCATTGCGCTTGGCATTAATTGATTTAGCGATAGTTGCAAATTCCCATGGTGCTTTTTGTTCTGATATGCGCCCTAATACACCAATTTTTACTCTTTTATTTTGTATTGAATAGTCTTTCGCTATCGTTTGGTCTGTATCAATGCCATTGCTGATTCTAATTAAGCGTTCTGTTTTTCCTGAAGTAATTTCCTTGAGAATAATCTCATATTCTTTTTTAGAACAGGCTACGATTGTTCCGCCTAACCAGTATCCTACTAATTCTAAAAATTTATAAACTTGACGTTTAATCGGCTGACGAATTAATGGATAATGAATAGCATGTGAGGTATAAAGCACTTTATGATTCTTACGCAGCAAAAATCCCGCCGCACGTGCTAGAAAACCACTTTTTGATGAATGCCCATGAATCACATCAGGATTAATGTGCTTTAAATGCTGATATAACCCAATCAACGCTTTGGTATCCACAATGGGATCAATTGAGCGACTCATTTGGACATGAATAAGATTGACACGTGAATCAAACATTTCCCGCCAGTTTTTGGGCGTAAGTTCGCGGATGGAGTGCAAAACAGTGACTTTGTAGCCAGATTCTACCAGCTTATTTGCCATATCAACGACCCAGATAAAAACGCCGTGTTCCATTGGTTCTATAACGTGTGCTATATGCATAGTTTTTCTCACTTATATTTATTTTTATCTGATTTGAGTGAAAAACTAAAGATTTTCACCTAATAGTGTCCATGCTTATCGTTGATCAATAATCACATCACAGACGGTAATATTTTCATTAGAATTAAAGGTATGCAAGCCTTTTAAGCGCTTATCCCA
>JAGLBQ010000011.1 GCA_023146675.1 Cocleimonas sp.
GCACTAATATCATCTTCCATTTGTATTTTTTCAGTCGCAATAAAGTCTTGTCTCACTTTATAAGTACGCCATTTGCCTTTTCTTCCTAAGCCTACACGCAGGTAAGAGGCAACCAGCTCACGCCCATTATATTTTAAGGCATGACCAGGCTTGCCATTAATCACATCAACATAGAATCTTTCTTTCCAATCATCACCCCAATCTGGCTGATGCATGCGCTTAATAATAAAAGCTTGTGATAAAATATGCGGGGGTATGGTTGCCAGCCAATCATTATATTCATCGGTATTACTTGATGAAGGGGTTAGTAATCGAATCACTGACCCTAAACTGCGCTCAGGATCCAATGGCTTTCTACTTGGCTTACGGTCTTCGTCTGCAAATTCTGGCTTTAAACGCTGGGTATAATCACGCTTAAAAATTTTCGCTACTTGTTTTATGTCCTTTTTAAAGTTCTCGACATACACAGGTCCATAAATAACTGCATCATTCAGTGATTTTGAAATCTCAGATTTACCACCACCAGAAACTGTACACGGCTTATGACAGAACGTACCTTCGGCTTCTGTACCAATCAATCGCCACGAGGGTGCGGCTGGATGCTGTTCCATCTCAACTTTATAGCCACAAGGTTGCATATAGATTTTATCGGGCTGAAGCTTAATTTCTTGCTTACCATTATCATTTTCCCAACGAATCGTCTGTGCTTGTAGGTTCATACGAATATCGGTGGGGATATAAACAACTTCGGGATGTTTCTTGTCGATACCATAGCCTTCTGGCTGGATATCCATAATATCGCCGTATATTTTTGCAATCTCAGAAAAATTATATTTATCCTTATTGATACGCGTTTTATGGTCAACTCCATATTCTTCGCCATGATTGCGACGACGTATTGCTAACGCGCCACCCGCGTGCTCTTCTTCGGTTAGACCATACAAGTTAGTTGCATAACTTAGCTGTGTTTTTACTTCTTTTTTGCAGTAACCATAATAATTATCGGCAAGAATCGTGACAATAATACCCTCTTCCGTACGACAGGTTATTTTAAAGGCATCACCATCATTGTATTTTTCATCCTCTGACTTCCAGCTCATACCATCTTTACGCTGCAACTCAGTGGCATCATCGTAATGTGGTAAGCCTAGGTCTTTCTTAGTTAATTCTCGGATATGGGGAGCCAGAATGACGCAGCCTGTATGCCCCGTCCAATGGTCAATATCAAGCGCAGCATCATGCTCTGCAAGATAGGGGTTGCCGCCATTACCGAAGATACTTTCAACAAAATCTAGGTTACTAACAAGGTTACCTGGAGCGAAGAAACGTATCTCCATATTTTTTTCAGAGGATACTGTGGGGACTTCGGGGCAAACAGTCGGGCGCAATAATAACGAAACAAATAGCGTTGCCTTTTTTTCCTCATCAGCCGTAAACGGTAGCTGGAGCAGTTCTTCAGGAGGATTTAAAGCAGATTCTAGTAAGCGCAAAAAGGCAATTTTTGGTACTGTTTTTTTATCGCCAGGAATCGGTAAACCGCCCTCTGCAACATGAAACGATCCCTTGGTAGTGCGACGATCATTAACGGGATTATGCAATACACCCTGACGGATGCGATAGCTGGAAATAATATCAGACTTAAACTCATCACTGGCTGCGGGAATAGATAGTTCTCGCGCAACACCATAACGATCTAAAACAAAAGTGTTAGAAGGCAACTTTGGAACATCATCCTCACATTCAGATAAATATTCATTAAGAAAGTCTTGAATACGATCATCTGCGGGACAGTGATAATCATGTAGGCGTCTATTTTTTTCTTGATAACTTTTTAATAGGTCATCAGCAATTGACATGAATTTTTTATCACCACCATGCCCTGTTGGCTGACCTGTTGATGATAATTTTAGATTGATATATAGCTGTAATTGTTTTCTAGCTTCTTCGGGGTTTTCAACACTCTTATTCAGACCTAATGATTCTTCCATGTTCATAGAAATAATAACCTGCTCAAGTTGATAAATTGCGCATTACGATAGCATTTATAGAAATTTAAGTCATGCTTACTATTTTTAGCTCTACTTATAGATAAAATACATTGTCACTATTCAACGTAATAACAGGATCTGATAAAAAATTAAGCAACACCCCAAAATACTCAGCATGAGCAACTCTCATTGCTACTTCTTGTCGCGCAACTTGCGCCTTCTTTTTTCTTGTCGCCTTCTCGCCCTTGATAGAGAAAGAGTTAATCAAGTATATTCCGATAAAGAGTACAAAGAACAAGAGATATGGACAAAGTAGCATAATTACTATAGGTTTCCTGAATATTTGTTAATCATAAAAGGGCTTTTGTATGTTACTGAAAAAAATAATTTATGTAGGGGGGCTTGCTTTTTCTATTGGACTTAGTACAAATGTAATTGCAGATAAAGCTGATTTGTTTCGTGTCGCGAATGTGGGTCCACAAGGGGTCTTAAATCTGCGGGCTGCACCCAGCTCAACAGCAAAGGTAGTACTTGAATTACCCCGCAATACAAGATGGATTGTGAAGCGACAAAGTAATAATGTACATGGACGCTCTCAGGTGCGTGGCTGGCAAAAAATACATTGGAATAACCATGAAGGTTGGGTCGATGTTTCTTATCTTGAATATGACCCTGAAGCAACCACCATCAAGCAAGCACGAATGAGTTGCTTGCAAGGTAACCCTAAACTGCCTGCTTGCTGTGGCTATCCACGACAGAATTTTTCAGGAAAACGTTATCCAATCAGGGTTCACGACGTGCAAAAAGTAGCTAGCGGACAGAGCCTAAATATGCGCAAGCAAGCAGGCAGGAATGCAGAGATGATTGCAACCATTCCGCATGATGCAGTGGGTATTGTTAAACTTCATGTTGCTCCCGTTAAAAATGGCTCTTCCGTTTGGGAGAAAGTACGCTGGAATGGTCAGAATGGCTGGGTGAACTCCTATTACCTAAATTTTGATCCTGAGTTAAGCAAGTCACGTGAGCATTTGCGGGAAATTTGCAGTTAAAGACAACCATTATGTGACTTCCATTTTTCTTCATGACCCATATCGATAGCGAACTGCGGCACTGTACAGTCTTTTTTAAGCTTTGGATCCTCTGATACAGCGTGGTTTTGAGGTGTTTTAGGACTGTGAGTTTGTAGTGCTTTTTGTGCACTATCCGTACAACCATTATGCTGTTTCCACTTTTTTTCATGACCCATATCGATAGCAAACTGTGGTACTACACAATCTTTTTTAGGCTTTGGCTCATCTGCTGCTTGGCTTAGTGGCATTTTTTGAGCGATATCTTGCTTCGATTTTATCGCATGATCCACACAACCATTATGTAGCTTCCATTTCTCCTCATGCCCTATTTTCTTAACCCACGCTGGAATTT
>JAGLBQ010000110.1 GCA_023146675.1 Cocleimonas sp.
GGGGTATTAAATTTCATCCTTAATAAAGACTGATATGCTGAAATATGTTGCTATGAGTTATGAAGAACAGGACGAGGAACCAAGGAACATCGAAATGGTGTTGCATAAATATAAAACGTACTTTCAAGCTACCCGAAGTATATATAGGCAATAAAGGGATAGTCAATGTTATATCCCTTTATTCCTCTATTATTACTTATTAGTTTTCATTTATCTGTCAATAAAAGAGCTGAAATTAGTGCTGACAATCATTATTTTGAGGGAAAAATATGACAATTATGGGGAGTTAGTGACAGCTCTGTCATCTATTTAAGTCGAAAAACAGAGGTCAACAAAGTAAAAAGAAATCAAAATATTAATTATTATAACAAATACTTAGCCGTTTTTTTGACGATAAAAATAAAAGTTGGCATTGCAATTGCAATACTATAAACAATTGCATGGTAAACAACAGAAAAGAAAATTTACCAGCAAGCCCCTGAGATTAAGAGCAATTTATAAATACCAAAAATAAAAACATTGCCGATCTCACCAGAGACCCTTGCTTTCCCCGGCAAGGGTCTCTTTTTTTGTCTAACGTATGCGTCGCAAGACCAATAAACTGATTAGTAAAAAAATAAATAGGGGTAAGAAAGCGCTAATAATGGGCATAATGCCGTAAACGATTCCCAGTTCATTCAGTACACGGTTTAACAGGAAGAAGGTGATACCAACAATTATCCCAATAAAAACACGCTGACCTGTGCCGCCTCCCCGCTGTGATCCGAAGAGAAAAGGCATGGCAAGTATTAGCATGACCAATGTTGAGAGAGGAACAGAAAAGCGCTTCCAGTAGGCAAGTTCAAATTTATCTGACTTTAAAGCATTTTCTTTTTGATGCTTAATCACTTTGCGTAATGCGCTACCAGAAAGTTGCTCAGGTTTCATCGCGGCTATTTTGAG
Source organism: Cocleimonas sp. (assembly GCA_023146675.1). GTDB lineage: Bacteria > Pseudomonadota > Gammaproteobacteria > Thiotrichales > Thiotrichaceae > JAGLBW01. Next base: position 943 of record JAGLBQ010000110.1, read on the forward strand.
TATTTCGGCATCCAGTAAGTCTGCATTATTAATTTGTTTAATGACTTCTGTATTAACGCGTTGTTCTTCAAATGTGGTTGCTTTTACGTTATCTAATTGCCAGCCATTTTCTAATGCGGTGACAGACTCTGCTTTCATTATTTTATCCAATCCGCTGCGATCAGCTTTCATGTGGTAGATGGTGACATCAGATAGCTTCTCTTGTGACCAAACTTTGCCGATATGTATCATGCTATCTTTTTGCTTTATCCACAGACCCGCTTCGCTAACCAAGTAGATATTTTTGTTTTTTAAGGTTGCTAGGTAGTTTCTTGCCTGTAAATCACTAGCAGGAACCACCCATTCACCAACTAGAAAGGCTAATACAGTCAATAGCACGCCCAGTTTAAGCACAGAGAAAATAATATCCCTAATCGAGAAACCTGCTGCCCGCATGGCAATGAATTCAGAGTTGGCAGCGAGATTACCTAATCCCAATAAACTGCCAACTAAGGTTGCAGTTGGGAAAAACTCATAAAAACGAGCGGGGAGGGTGTAAGTTAAATAGATAAGAGCCTTAAAACTAGTATATTGATCATTAGTACTTTTAAGCTCATTGATAAAGGCAAAAAATACATCGAGCATTACTAGGGCGAGCCAAGCAACAAGAAGCCCTTGCAGGGTTGACTTCCAGAGATACCAATCCAGTATTTTCATCCTGCTTTACCGTATTGTTTTCGCACTAGCCATAAAGCTAAAGTGATAAAGATCAAGTGTACCCACCATAGACCGACTGCATTAGGTACTTTGCCATCTTCTAATAGTGATTTGCCTGTCATTAATAAATTTGCATAAATAGCGTAAAGCAGTATTCCCAACGCCAGTTTGCCAAAGCGTCCTTGACGTGGGGTTGTGTAGCTCAGTGGAAATGCCAGAAGCGCAACAATGGGTGCCGATAAAATAATGGCAACACGCCAGTGTAATTCTGCTTTGCTGGCTAATGTATCTTGGGCAATGAGTTCAGACGTTGAAGTTGATGT
>JAGLBQ010000111.1 GCA_023146675.1 Cocleimonas sp.
GGCGTCATGGTCATAGCGACTGCCATCATTGATTTGTAATACACGCTCACCATTTTGCTGATCAACAAATAATAGCGCTTTCTTGGCGGTTAGGACGGTCTCTTTAGTGTTGGATGCGGAGTGCATAAAAAAATGCTCCATAACAACATTTTCTTCATCCATTTTTTCCACAAAGATAGTAAAACGTCGATTCCCCACTTTGGTATGCATAAATTCACCCACAGGAATGCCTGATGCTTCTGGACGTTGTTTTACCTCTGTTTTAATATTTTGAGTGGAGCGTTCAAGTGTTGGTACGATATATAAAACCATTACCGCTAATAAAAGAGTCAATGGAAAGACAAAGAGAAAAATGCCTTTGTAGAATTGTTTGGGACCGACACCAGAGGCGTGCAGAGCACTGATTTCATTGTCACGATAAAGTCGTCCAAAAGCAAGCATCATGCCAATTAATAGTGCTACAGGGATAAGCTGGATTGCTCCATTGATTGAACCCATCAACACCATTTTCCCTAATAGATCAACAGGCAAGCTACCAGAACTCACATTGCCAAGTAGGCGTACAAACGTATTGCCGACAATGATTAAGAGCAAAACTAATAAGGTGCCAATGAAAGATTGTAGAATCTCACGTAGCAAATAGCGTTGGATAATCATGCTGATTTATTGCTAGCGTAATAATCCAGCCCAGAATCATTGGGATTTTTATAGCGCTTATGTGTCCATAAATATTGAGCAGGAAACTCTCTAACCTGTTGTTCGATTAACTGGTTGGTGCGTAGGGTATCTTGCTCAATATTATTACTAGGGAAGTCACTTAATGGGGGGAGAAAGCGCAATAAATAACCTGTTGCGCGGTGTTTTTCATCATATAGCCTAATCGTAATGAAGGGTATTACTTGTGCGTTACTGATGGAGGCTAGTCGTGAGGTGCTAGGATTAGTCGGTGCTTTAACACCAAAAAATGGAATCTGTAGACTATTTTTATACTGAAAACTTTGGTCAGGTGCCGTCCAGACAGTATGTCCTTTTTTTAGACTGATAATCAATTCGCGTATTTTAGTTTTTGGAATTGCTTTACCGTAACGACGCGCCCTTACTTTTGCAACAAGATGCTCTAGCAAAGGGTTTTTATGCGGGCGATAGACAACGTGTACGCCGTCAGTGAGATTGGAAACAATAGGACCACCAACTTCCAAGCTGGTGAAATGCATGCCAAATAAAATGAGTGCTTTGTCATTTGCCAAACCTTTCTGTAAATATTCTAAGCCTTCTATTGTTGACAGGGATTCTAGTTTTTCATCAGAGCCCCACCAACTCAGCGTCATATCCATCACGCCTTGTCCTAGTGATATAAAATGATCAGCACATAAGGCGTCACGTTCAGTATTAGAAAGCTCTGGAAATGCCAGTTTAAGGTTAACGTTGACAACATGGCGACGTGATTTAAGCAAACGATGCATTAATTTGCCAAAGAATGCACCTACCCGCATTTGCCATGTCCACGGCAGGAAAGCGAGTAAGCGTAATAATCCAATGCCTAACCACACTCCCCAATAAACAGGGTATAAAAAAGATTGTTTTTCGGTGTCAGTATTCAAAATAACTTGTTTTTATTATTTCCGATGAGTGGTATTTATTGTTGAGAGTCACTCACTAAGCTGTACTTCGTTCCACAATAAGGACAACGACTGCTTTTTGTCTTTGATGACTCTATAGCAAGAAAAATGCGTGGATGTGAACACCACCCTACAGAATCACTGGGCGGACAGTGCAGTGGCAAATCTGCTTGAGTAATGCGAACGTCTTTTTTTATATTTAATTTTTTACATGCTGCTAATGGGGTCGCCATAAATTTGCCTCAGTTATGGAAGTAAATCTATATAATCATGACACGCTCTCTTTTCTATTTAAATCATTTCAATCGTTGTACAACGACTGTCTGCTTTTGAACCAGCAAACAGAAAAAAATAATGTGTCATAATCATGTAGTCTTTAAATTAACTTTCTATAAAAGTTAACCAATGTTTGTATTTTTCAGCTCGTCCATGAACTACATCAAAAAATAATGATTGTAGCTGTTCTGTTATTGGTCCGCGAGTCCCTGCGCCAATAGTGCGGTTATCCAGTTCACGTATGGGCGTGACTTCTGCTGCGGTACCACTAAAGAAAGCTTCATCAGCAATGTAAACTTCGTCTCGGGTAATTCGTTTCTCTTGAATTTCAAACCCTAGATCATTCGCTAGTGTCATAATAGTATTGCGAGTAATGCCATTAAGTGCAGAGGTTAAGTCAGGTGTATAAATAATACCATTTTTGATAATAAAAATATTCTCACCACTACCCTCAGCAACATAACCCTCATTATCAAGCAACAACGCTTCATCATAACCATCAGTCAACGCTTCTTGCAACGCTAACATAGAATTAATGTAATGCCCATTTGCTTTCGCCTTACACATACTAATATTGACGTGATGACGCGTAAAAGATGAGGTTTTAATACGCAAACCATG
>JAGLBQ010000112.1 GCA_023146675.1 Cocleimonas sp.
GCGAAAAAGCGTATAACACCAGTGGTGCAATGTTGATAAGCGCAGATGTTGGCAAAAAGTGAGCTTGCAATAAATTCAATATAACTGCAAGTGCTGTCAGTGAGAAGCCCAGATTAATTGTCTGCTCTGAGGATAAACGCTGTGCTAGCTTCGCGGTGGCAAGTGCGCCAATCACAATGCCAGCTGTAACAGGTGTAAATAGATAAATAAAATCCTCTGCCTGCCACTATAAAATATCAAAAACAAGGGTTGGTGCGCCCACGACATAGATAAAAAATCCCGCAAAACTAAGTGTAATGGTTAATATTAATGCCATAAAGCGAGGTGTCAATAAGACATTACGATCAATGCTAAATGGACCGACCATTGAGAGCAGGGCAGCGGTCATAATTAGCCAAAACTTGGTGTTTCATTGTTGGACTATATTCAACATAAATATCAGCAATAAAAAAGCCCGATAAAATCAGGCTTTTTTAACAATAAAATCAATCAGAAAATTTAATTTTTCTCTTGATCAATAATTTTATTTTCAGTAATCCAAGGCATCATTTTGCGTAGCTCAGCGCCAACGACTTCAATACCGTGCTCTGCATTTAAACGACGCGCACCTGTCATTGATGCATAGTTTGATTGACCTTCAAGAATAAAGCGTTTTGCATATTCGCCCGACTGGATATTGGCTAATGCTTCACGCATGGCTCGACGTGATTCTTCGTTAATGATCTTAGGACCCGTAACATACTCACCGTACTCAGCATTGTTTGAGATTGAATAGTTCATATTGGCAATGCCGCCTTCGAACATTAAATCAACAATTAGTTTTAGCTCATGTAAACACTCAAAGTAAGCCATTTCAGGTGCATAACCTGCTTCTGTTAATGTCTCAAAGCCTGCTTTAACTAGCTCAACAGCACCGCCACATAATACAGCTTGCTCACCGAATAAATCAGTTTCACATTCATCACGGAAGGTTGTTTCGATAATTGCGGTACGTCCACCGCCCACACCTGATGCATAAGAGAGTGCAATTTCTTTTGCTTTACCTGATGCATCCTGCTCTATAGCGATTAAATCAGGAACGCCACCGCCGCGTACAAATTCAGAGCGTACGGTGTGTCCAGGTGCTTTTGGCGCAATCATAATGACATCAAGGTCTTTGCGTGGCATAACCTGATTATAAATAATAGCGAAACCGTGTGCGAAGGCTAGTACTGCACCTTGCTTGATATTTGGCTCGATTTCATCTTTATAAAGAACCGATTGAAACTCATCAGGTGTTAACACCATAATGACATCAGCACCTGCAACGGCGGTTGGTACGTCAGCTGTTTTTAGTCCGTAACCTTCTGCTTTTTTGATAGAGGGTGAGTTTGGACGTAAGCCAACCGTCACATCAACGCCAGAGTCTTTTAGGTTAGCAGCATGTGCATGACCTTGAGAACCGAAACCAATAATGGCAACTTTCATTCCTTGAATAATGGACAGGTCACAATCTTTATCGTAATAAATATTCATTTTTTCTATTCCTTAACTAATTCTAGGTTCTGTGTTTAAACGTGTAATATTTTGCTACCGCGTGATATTCCCATGCTACCTGAGCGTACTAGCTCAAGTATGGTGTGATCGCTCACGGCTTCAATAAATGCATTGAGTTTGCTTCTGTCGCCCGTTACTTCAATGGTAAATGTTTTGTTTTTTACATCGATAATACGAGCGCGGAATATATCGGCCATGCGCTGAATCGCGCCACAGGCATCCATATTATTTGCAGCAACTTTGATAAACATCATCTCGCGTTCAATATGGTCAATTTCAGACAAGTCTTTAACTTTTACGACATCAATCAGCTTGTTTAATTGCTTCATGATTTGCTCAACAATATTGTTACTGCCACATGTCACTAATGTCATGCGTGAAAGACTTTTATCGTCTGTGGGTGCAACGGTTAGTGACTCAATATTATAACCACGAGCAGAAAATAGCCCTGCCACGCGTGATAATGCACCTGCTTCATTTTCCATTAAAATCGAAATAACATGGCGTTCTTTATCTTCTTTACTCATCTCTGCCTCGCTATACCTGAATCATTTCATTTAACCCTGCGCCCGCAGGAATCATAGGGTAGACATTTTCTTCTCTTGAGGTAATGAAGTCTAAAAAGAAGAGTCGATCTTTATTATCTAAGGCTTCTTTTAAAGCACCTTCAACATCAGAAGATTTGGTGATTTGTATGCCAATATGCCCATACGCCTCAGCAAGTTTTACAAAGTCAGGAATGGAGTCAAAATAAGACATGGCATAATTACGCTGGTAGAAGAACTCTTGCCATTGTCGCACCATGCCTAAGTAGCCATTATTTAATGAGATAATATTGATGGGTAGGTTGTATTGTTTACAGGTTGCTAGTTCCTGAATGCACATTTGGATACTGCCATCGCCTGTCACACAGGCAACGTCAGCACTGGGGTGTGCTAATTGAACACCCATTGCAGCAGGTAGACCAAACCCCATTGTGCCAAGACCGCCAGAGTTTATCCAACGGTTTGGCTGATCAAATTTATAAAACTGCGCTGCCCACATTTGGTGTTGCCCAACATCGGAACAGACATAGGAGTTGCCTTGACTAAGCTCCCAATATTTTTGTATGACATATTGAGGTTTGATAACTTCACCATCAGATTCATAGGACAAGCAATCTTCTGCTTTCCACTTATTGATCTGCTGCCACCATGCCGACAAAATTTCCTGATCAGGCTTGTCACCGCGTGCTTTAAATTCTTTAGTCAGCTCTTGCAATACTTGTTTGACATCCCCAACAATAGGGACATCAACATCAATATTTTTTGAGATAGAGGCAGGGTCAATATCAATATGAATGATTTTTGCGTCAGGACAAAACTTCTCAATATTTCCGGTCACACGATCATCAAAACGTGCACCAATCGCAATAATAAGATCAGAGTGATGCATGGATAAATTGGCTTCATAGGTGCCGTGCATTCCCAGCATGCCAACAAACTGTGGATCTGTGGCAGGATAAGCACCAAGTCCCATCAGGGTGTTGGTAATTGGGAAGTTCATCATGCGTGTAAAATCAGTCAACTGCTGTGAAGCCCCTGACATAATAACGCCACCACCTGTATAGAAAATAGGTTGCTTGGCATCTAGAATCATATCCACGGCACGACGAATCTGCTTTGGATGACCTTTGACGGTTGGATTATAAGAACGCATATGCAGTGGCTTGGAATAATCAAACGCACATTTTGTATTGTTATCTGTAATGTCTTTTGGAATATCAACCAATACGGGACCAGGGCGACCTGTTGTGGCAATAAAAAAGGCCTTCTTAATGGTCTCAGCTAAGTCTTCTATCTTATTAACAAGGAAGCTATGTTTAACACAAGGGCGGGTAATACCAACAATATCCACTTCTTGGAAAGCATCATTTCCAATCAGCGCGCGAGGAACCTGACCCGTAAAGACGACTAGCGGAACCGAATCCAGATAAGCATCTGCAATACCTGTGACGGCATTGGTTGCCCCTGGTCCTGATGTGACAATTGCCACGCCTGGTTTATTAGTTGACTTTGCATAACCTTCCGCAGCATGGACAACACCTTGTTCATGACGGGTGAGAATATGCGTGATTTCACCTCTGGATTCAGCTTTTTCAAGCTCATCGTACAAAAAAAGTACAGCTCCACCGGGATAGCCAAAAATGGTTTCAACCTTCTCAGCCTTTAGACATTCTACAAATATCTGGGCACCAGTAAGTTCCACTATATAACTCCTGCTAACATCATCCTGACCTCATTGCCAGAATTTTAAAAGTTCAACATCATAGTATGAAATAGAGTGAAATACACCCCTATTATATTAATGTTTTTTAGCAGGAGAAAATGAGTGATATGACAGGCGTGAAAACTTCAGTTTTTCAGTCAGGCAAGATAAAACGTATAGGAGCGTCAGTCTAATGGCGCTCCCGAATTATTACCAACGAGCGATAACTTTGGAGCGATTGGCTCTATTTGCCCAGTCTACACGTTTACAGTCTGCTACTTCTTCAGCATGGTTACGATAACCGCTACGGCGTATACGACGCACTTTTTTATTTTTATTGTGTTTTTTACGATAATGACGCTTATGTTTCTTATGCGCTGCACGATAACCATCACGATAGCCTTTTTTATAACAGTCACGACAGGTTTTAGATTTACGCTTTGTACGTTTTACCTTTACCTTGCGATACGCCTTTTTCTTTTTATGAACTTTTTTAGGTGCGCGTACCTGTGGGCAGTTTCGAGCATAAGCACGCTTTTGTGAGGCGGTAAAATTATCACGATTGCTCCATCCTTTGGCAGAACCACTATAAGCACGCACAACCTGAACAGGTTGATTGCACATATTCATTGTATCGACTTCTTGCCATGCATAGGCGGGGGCTGTGAGAGAGGCAGTTAGCAATAACATCACTATGCTAAGGCGCTTAAAGTATGTGTTTATCATCAGTTTATCTCCTTTAATCTGTGAGAATTTTATTACAACAGCAATATAATAAAATAAAATTAAATGGCAGGATAAAAGGGGTTAATTAAACGATTATCTTGTTTGATGGAAAAGCTGAAGCATTTACTCTTGAAATTATTAATTACAAAAGTGTTACTATGGCTTTTTTCAAAAAACACAGTATTCAAATATGAAAAATCAGCTGCAACACACCGATTTAAAGGCGCTATTTCTAAATGATGTCCCCATGCTGGATGTACGTGCACCGATTGAGTATCAGCAAGGTGCTTTTCCATACACGCAAAATATTGCCATATTGGAAGATGATGAACGTGAGTCCATAGGCATTCGCTATAAAGAGCAAGGGCAGGATGCAGCGATTGCCTTGGGAGCTGAGTTGGTGCAGGGCGAGGTGAAAGAGCAGCGTATTGCTGAGTGGCAGGCATTTATTGAAAAGCATCCAAATGGAGTGTTGTATTGTTTTCGTGGTGGGATGCGTTCGCAAATTACGCAAATGTGGATTAAAGAGCAAACGGATATTGAATATCCACGTGTGGCAGGTGGTTATAAGGCAATGCGGCATTTTTTAATAGATACCATTGAGCGCTTAGCGGGGGAATTTGACGTTATTGTTCTTGGTGGACGCACAGGCTCAGGTAAAACTCGTTTATTAAAAAAACTAACCACCAGTATTGATTTGGAGGGTTTGGCAAATCACCGAGGATCAGCATTTGGTCCAAATGCCACCCCGCAACCCACACAGATTAATTTTGAAAATCAGCTCGCCATTGAAATGCTTAAACATGAAGCGCAGGGGTATACGATGATTGTGGTTGAAGACGAAGGGCATAATATAGGTTCAATTAGAGTCCCTATACCACTACATACGGCTATGCAAGCAGCAAAAATCGTCATGATGAAAGTGGATGATAGTGAACGTGTTGAGGTGAGTACCTGCGAGTATGTTGATGATATTCAAGCACAACTAGAACAGCTTTATGAGGCATCAGAAGTCTTTGATAAATTAGAAGACTATTTGCAAGGTAGTTTAAGTAAAATTCAAAAGCGTCTTGGGGGTAAGCGTTATCAAGATCTCAAGGATAAAATGCAACAGGCAATCAATCAACATAAAGAAACAGGCAATAAAGACCTTTATCAAGCCGTGATACAACCCTTGTTAGTCGATTATTATGACCCTATGTATGATTATCAGATCAGTAAAAAACAACCACGAATAGTACATACAGGAGATCAAAAAAATACATTAAGTTATTTGCAAAAGATGGAGTCTTAATCTAAAGAAAATGAAAAGCTGGCGGTGGGTAAAAAATAATGATTTAAAAAATGGTTCTGTGAGAATCAACTTGCCTGAATTCGTATAATAAGTGCATAAAATATAAATGAGGTGAAATCGTACCTTCATGTTAGTTGATTATTACAACACTATGTATGATTATCAGATTACTAAAAAATAACTGCGAATAGTGCATACGGGAAATCAATAAAATGTACTAAATTATTTGCAAAAGATGGAGTCTTAAAATAATGGATACAAAACATATCGTTTGCCCTCATTGCGAAGCGACCAATCGTATTCCCACTGCGCGTTTAAGTGATGCACCTAAATGTGGAAAATGCAAGCAAGTGCTCTTTTCAGGTCAACCTATTAATTTAACCAGTGATAATTTTAGCAAGCATATTACTAATAGTGATGTACCTGTCGTGGTTGATTTCTGGGCGCCGTGGTGCGGTCCCTGTCAGACAATGGCACCTGCTTTTGAACAAGCAGCACAACAGTTAGAGCCTCATTATCGTCTGGCTAAAGTAGACACTGAAGCAGAACAGGCATTGGGTGCGCAATATGGTATACGCAGTATTCCGACTATAGCCGTGTTTAAAAATGGGAAAGAAATCGCACGGCAGGCTGGCGCAATGGGAGCGGCAGATATAAAACGCTGGGTAGAAGCTCAAGCCTAGTCTTGGTAGCTTGGTTAAACGTCTTCTAGAATAAAGGCTTGTAGGCTTGAAAAACTAAAACAGCTTTCATTTGGTTATTGGTTGATTCCAACATTTAAGGTTAGAATGGTCGGCTAAAATTCTAACGGAGAAACCCAATGCCTGAATACCGCTCTCGTACCTCAACTCATGGACGCAATATGGCTGGCGCACGTGCATTATGGCGTGCTACTGGAATGAAAGATGATGATTTTAGTAAGCCTATCATTGCTATTGCCAACTCATTTACTCAGTTTGTTCCAGGTCATGTACACCTTAAAGACATGGGGCAGTTAGTTGCACGTGAGATTGAAAAAGCAGGGGGGGTAGCTAAAGAGTTTAATACAATCGCGGTTGATGATGGTATCGCCATGGGGCATAGCGGTATGTTATACAGCTTGCCTTCGCGTGAAATCATCTCTGATTCTGTAGAGTATATGGTCAATGCACACTGTGCGGATGCGCTTGTGTGTATCTCTAATTGTGACAAGATCACCCCAGGAATGTTAAATGCGGCATTACGCCTTAATATCCCTGTGATTTTTGTTTCAGGCGGTCCAATGGAGTCGGGTAAAAGCGTTATTAATGGTCAGGTCGTGCATTTGGACTTGGTTGATGCCATGGTTTCTGCGGCGGATGATCGTATTTCTGATGAAGATGTCACCACAATGGAACGATCAGCTTGTCCTACCTGTGGTTCTTGTTCTGGTATGTTTACCGCCAACTCGATGAATTGTCTCACCGAAGCGCTAGGTTTAGCGTTACCAGGTAATGGATCATTGCTTGCGACTCATGCTGATCGTGAAGAATTATTTTTACGCGCAGGGCGTGAAATTGTGGCACTAACAAAGCGTTATTACGAGCAAGGTGATGAGTCTGCATTGCCACGTAATATTGCGACCTTTGAAGCCTTTGAAAATGCAATGTGTCTGGATATTACGATGGGTGGATCAACCAATACGGTTTTGCATTTATTAGCCGCAGCGCATGAGGCGGAGGTTGATTTTACCATGAATGATATGGATCGCTTGTCACGTATTGTGCCAAACCTCAGTAAAGTCGCCCCTGCAACACAGCTATTTCATATGGAAGATGTGCATCGTGCAGGTGGCATTATGCGTCTATTAGGGGAGCTTGAGCGCGGTGGGTTAATTAATACTGATTGTAAAACGGTACATAGTGTAACGATTGGTGAGGCGATTGAAAAATGGGATATTCGCCGCACTAAAGATGAAGCAATCCTTACCTATTTTAAAGCAGGCCCTGGCAATGTTCCCACTCAAACCGCGTTTAGCCAAAATAAGCGCTGGGAAACATTGGATAGAGATACAGAAAATGGGTGTATTCGAGATATTGAACATGCTTATTCAACAGAAGGTGGGTTAGCTGTACTGTATGGCAATATCGCTGTTGATGGTTGTATTGTAAAAACAGCAGGTGTTGATGAAGATAATTACACATTTACTGGTAGAGCGCGCATTTTTGAATCACAAGATGATGCTGTTGGTGCAATCTTGGCGGATGAAATTATTGCAGGTGATGTGGTCATTATTCGCTATGAAGGTCCTCGGGGTGGTCCTGGAATGCAAGAAATGCTTTATCCAACCAGCTATTTAAAATCAAAAGGATTAGGTAAAGATTGTGCGCTTATTACTGATGGACGTTTCTCAGGCGGAACCTCAGGGCTCTCGATAGGGCATGCTTCACCTGAAGCAGCAGAAGGGGGGGGTATTGGTTTGGTAGAAGAGGGGGATACTATTGATATTGATATTCCTCAGCGCAAAATGGAATTACGTGTTAGTGATGCAGAACTGGCACAGCGCCGTGAGGCAATGGAAGCTAAAGGGGCTAACGCATGGAGACCTGTGAGTCGTGATCGTCAGGTATCACAAGCATTACGTGCTTATGCCGCAATGGCAACATCGGCTTCACGTGGTGCGGTAAGGGATGTGTCTCAGTTGGAAAAGTAGGTGGAGAAAAAAGCTAATACTTTTATTTTTTAGGAATGAAAGTGTTAGCTTTTCAGGTTAATTAATTACCTTGAAAGGCTGGATGTGTATATCTAAGACTCAATAATGCTATTCCCAATCTGAATACTCCCCATTGAGTTATGAATCACATTCTGTCCAAAATTTACGTTATTTCCCTGTTTGCGATAGCGCATTAAGGTTTGCAAAGGCTCCATGCCAGTACGAGTTCCTGTGGCAGGATCAACCGTGGTTAAGATACAACGTGAGCAAGGTTTGACACCGCGCATAGCAACATTGCCAATAGAAAATATATTCAAACTATCCTCAGCAAAGGCATGACAGCCTTCGACCACAATATTAGGACGAAAATGTTTCATGCTGACAGGTTGATCTAAACGCTGGTTAAGGTCTTCAAGCGATGCGGTTGAAATGAGTAAAATAGGAAAACCATCGGCAAAGCCTGTGTGATCTCCTAGTTGTGCAAACTCGGGATCACATTGTCTGATTTCATTATCGGGGATATAGACTAAGTGACAGGGTGTGCCAAGTGTTTTAGAAAGCCACTTGTCCGCTTGCTCACCAACGCGCTGTGCCGTGACTGTATCTTTCCAGATAGTGACTTGCATGGTGTGTTGTGCATCTGCTGTTGCAACAAGTAGGTCAGGTTGGTTGGCAGAGGTGAGAATTAGTTGCTGATCAATGAAGGTTGGTTGGATTAATGCCATTTGAGGAAATTTACGCTGGCTTAAAAAGTCTCCTGCAGGGGAGACCAGCATCCAGCGTCTATCGTGCATTAAACCCATTGCATCAATCTTTGAGTTATCAATAGCAATTCCTGCAAGTGATTTTACAGGGTAAATATAAAGCTCACTTACGGTGATTGGCATTGATATTAGTCTCGGTAAACAATAAAGCTTTGTTTTACATTGCGATTGCGTGGAAAACGGCGTTTTACTTTATCTTTAATTGCTTTTGCTTCTGCGCGATGAGGATAAGGTCCTAAGCGTACTTGATACATCATGCTACCACGAATGTTTGATGAAACAACAAATGAGGAATAGCCAGCATCCGCAAATTTTTGCATCACATCTTTGGCTTCGTCTAGATAATGGCTGGCGGCAATTTGTACGCCATAGCCAGAATAGTCATCACTAAAGGGATTTATTGTTTGGTTGATTGTTGTTGCAGCGCTTGAAATAGAGGTTGGCATAGAAATTATGCCGCGTGATTTAAGATAAAGGAGACCAAGAAAAGCAATCGCGGCGATAAGGAGGCCGATAACAAGATTGGAGGCTCCTTTTTGGTAGTGTCTTAAGGTGAAATTTGGGGTTTTAGTTAGCATAAGGGATCCTTCCTATGAGTTATCGATTAACACATCAACATTGCGTTCCTGAATCTTATGATAGTACAGCTTGAGGTTTTACGTCTACTACTACCGCTACTGGATTGAAAAATAATCCAATAGTTTCATTTTCATAGATGTTTTTTTATCTGGATAGATAGCTTATTAACCACTCCTTGATGCAAGTGCATAAAGTCTGCGCACTTTTGTTTAAAATCACGGCTCTGCTTTGTTGATGAGTTTAGGATTTTTATGATACGTTGTTGAATGTGATTTGCATCTTGTTCAATCCAAGCAAGCTGTGCATCACAAAGTGACGGGTAAATATCATTAAAATTAAAAGTGTAATAACCGCTGATAACAGGAATACCAAGTGCGGTTGCCTCAAGAGGATTATGTCCGCCCGTTTTGACTAAGCTGCCGCCAATAAAGGCAATATCTGCAGTGGCATACCAAAGCAGCATTTCCCCCATGCTATCACCTAAAATAATATCAGTGTTTGTTTGAAAGTGGGCAGGGGCACTGCGCTTTTGTGTTTGATAATTTGAGGTTGAGATAAGCTGGTAAACATCATCAAAGCGCTCGGGGTGGCGTGGTACGATAATTAATAATAAGGCAGGAAAGCTTTGTTTTAAGTGTTGAAAAATTGCTAATATTATTTCATCTTCTCCTCTATGGGTGCTACCTGCAACCCATACAGGGCGATCTTCTCCCCATTGTGCTTTTAATAATTCACCTTGTTTTGATACGTCTTTATCCACGGAAATATCAAACTTAGTATTTCCTACTAGTTCAATTTTTTCAAAGGGGGCGCCTAGTGAGAGAAAATGCTGTTTGTCCTCCTCACTTCTAACGGCAATGAGTGTCGCATAATGGAGTGTCTCGCTGACAAGGTGTTTTAGGCGCAAATACTGGCGGGTTGATTTTGTGGATAGTCGTGCATTGACTAATAGCAATGGGATATTTTTTTGTGCGCAGGCAGCATAAAGATTGGGCCAAATTTCTGTTTCGACAATAATTAACATCTCTGGATTGATGCGGGTTATGAAGCGTTGAATTATATGGGGTAAATCATAGGGAAAATAGGTGTGTAACACTCGACCTGCAAACAGCTTTTTTATGATGGCAGAGCCAGTGGGGGTAGTTGAGGTGATTAGCAGTGAATGGTTAGGGTAGTCTTGCAATAAGCGATTAATAAGGGGCTTGGTAGCGATGATTTCGCCCACTGATACGGCATGTAACCAGATGATTTTTTTGTTTTTTTCTGTGCTAGATACCCTGCCTAAACGCTCAGGTATACGTAAGCGGTAGCCTTTGTTTTTGCGGCTTTTTATTAATAGGCGTAGCAGAATGAGAGGGAGTAGAAAATACAAGACAGAAGAATAGATTAAGCGAGGCAAGGACATATGATATTTTGTATAAAAATCAATAAAAATAACTTAGATGTGGTTAAATTTTATGCTAATGTTGGTGTCGATGATTATATAGATAAGTCATCAGTATAAGCTAATAAAATTATAAAAAATAATGTTTTGGGGTGAGAGTTGATAAGCTCTCATTTCTTGGGGGGCTTTCATGAATAAAAAACAATCTTTAGTGGTGGTAATTTCAACTATACTGTCACTTGCAGGGGTAGCAGGGTGTAGCACAACAAATTCTAATGTAAGGCAGGCTGCTAATTACCAACAAAAAAATAAGATATATGATGAGGAGGAGAAGAAGGTTGTATCACGGGGTAGTGATCAACAAACATATAATGAAATCTATGCAGCGGCGGTAGAGTTGGGCTTTGATAAGCAAACGATGAATACTTATTACCAGCGTCGTAATGCCGCTAAGCAGCATCAAAAGGTACAAAGGCAACGGTATAAACAGCGTATAGCTAGAAATAATTGGAACAAACGTAATAAGCGTAGTAGGGCAAGACCTAAGCTGCGTGTGGCTACTCATACGAGACGATCTAATCAGCGGTTCTCCAATAGAGTAAGACCACCAGTTTATGCAAAACTTGGACCACCTATCTATGCGCGGCAGGTTGTAACTAAGAGTAGACCTCGGATACGTCCTGCTGTTAGTCGCCAGCGGGTTCAACATCGTCCACAATTTCTAAATCGCCCGCAAGTTCAACCTCCTCCACCTCGTATTATAAGCCGACCACAGCGCCCACGTTATACGCCCCGTAATAATAAGCAAAATTATGGGGGCGGTAATGTATGGAACCGCATTAAAAGGGGGTTTCGTTTGGGGTCTGAGAGACATAATCCAACGGTGAAAAAGGTTTTACGTCAGTATGCGAGGAACCCTTCAGGTTTAAATCGTACATTCTCACGTTCAACAGAATATATGCATTTTATATTGTATGAATTAAAACGTCGTGGAATGCCAACGGAATTGGCGTTACTGCCAATGGTTGAAAGTGCATTTAAGAATAAGGCTATTTCACGTTCAGGCGCCGCAGGAATGTGGCAATTTATGCCAGCCACGGGACGAGACTTTGGTTTGC
>JAGLBQ010000113.1 GCA_023146675.1 Cocleimonas sp.
TATTAAGGATGAAATTTAATACCCCGTCATTTTGAGTTATACCCAAAAAAATGGGACTTTTCCTCCTTAGTAAGACCACTTACACATTTGAATAAATAGGATAAAATTATGTCTACAACTACTGGAACGGTTAAATGGTTCAATGAAGCAAAAGGTTTTGGCTTTATCGAGCAAGAGTCTGGCCCTGATGTTTTTGCTCATTTCAGCGCGATTCAAGGCGATGGCTTTAAGACATTAGAAGAAGGCCAAAAAGTTGAGTTTACGGTAACAGATGGTCAAAAAGGACCACAGGCTGAGAATATCGTAGCCGTTTAGTTTTTCATATCTGCGCAAAACTATTGTCAATTGTTTCGCGCAGATATTAAGCAATACCTCCCGCTTAGCACACCAGAAAACATCATTAAAAATCCCTCCGCGTCAAAATTAATCATCATTTCACTCTGCAATTCCCATTGTCTTTTTGAGATATATATTTTCAACGGTAAACACTAATAATTTAACAAAAATGTAACTGGCTTTCTCCCTATAGAGTTATGAAAATACCCTAACTATTCAAATAATCTGCTGGGAATCATGACAAAAAAATTGCTAATTCAGGCTGATCATCTACATCGCTATTATAGTAAGCATCATGCGATCAATGATATTAGTGTTACACTGTATCAAGGCGAAGTTTTAGGTTTATTGGGGCAAAATGGTGCGGGAAAATCAACCACCATGCAGCTATTAACGGGCAATCTTGCTCCTAATGATGGCACGGTCAGTATCAATTCTATTAGCTTGCAAGATCAACCGATCAAAGCAAAGCGGCAATTAGGTTATCTTCCAGAAACACCTCCACTCTATCGTGATATGCGAGTTTTAGAGTATTTGCGTTATTGCGCACGCCTGCATGATATTTCTAAGAGTGATTTAGATCATGCCGTTAATAACGTATTGCAACGCTGTGGATTAGAAGAAATGCGCCAACGACTTATTGGAAATTTATCTAAGGGTTATCAGCAGCGCGTTGGTATTGCACAAGCAATCATCCATGAACCTGCTGTGATTATTTTGGATGAACCGACGGTAGGGCTTGATCCTATTCAGATTCAGGAAATTCGAGGACTCATTAAGACATTAGCACAAGATCATAGCGTTATTTTATCAACTCATATTTTACAAGAGGTTGAGGCTATTTGTGATCGGGTGCATATCATTAAAAAAGGAAAAACGGTGTTTATTGATACCTTAGATGCACTTAAAAATTATCAAAATAATAAACTAGGCGCAAATGCTTCTTTAGAAAATATTTTTACTGCCTTGGTCTCTTAATGAATAAAATTTCCCTTATTGGATTGACTGAATTTAAACGATTATTTAACTCACCGCTGGCGTGGAGTATTTTAGCCATATTGCAATTCATATTGGCGATGATGTTTTTGCTATTAGTAGATGACTTTATTGCAGGCATACAAACAGAAGTGGTTGGGCAGGATGTTTCCATCGGCGTAACCGATGTTGTTGTCTCACGAATTTATTTATGGGCAGGCGTAATTATGTTGGCAGTATTGCCTATTTTAACCATGCGTTGTTTTGCAGAAGAGCGCATGAATAAAACCCTGCCATTATTAGTCTCCTCCCCGATTAGTTTTATCCAACTGGTATTAGGCAAATATCTTGCCTTGGTATTATTCATCTTAATCATTATTATCATGGTTAGTTTAATGCCACTATCACTCTTTATCGGCACAGAGCTTGATTATGGGCGCATTGCAACGTCTGCTTTAGGGCTCTTTTTACTCCTAACATCCTTTGCCGCTGCGGGACTATATATTTCATCACTGACCACGCAACCAATAATTGCTGCGGTCACAAGCTTTGGATTATTATTACTGTTAGTGGTTTTTTATATCTCAGGCACAAGCAGCACAAATGCTAGTGAGTTATTTGTTTACTTATCCCATATCAGCCATTTCTTCTCTTTTATGGATGGTGTTTTAAATAGCGCTGATATTGCTTATTATCTTATTTTTATTCTGTTATTTTTAGTGTTAACGGTACTTCATCTGGATGCACAACGATGAAATATTTTTTACGTAAACTAAATAAATTTTCATCACGACTTCTCTTTATAATACTAATGGGTATTGTTGCATGGTTGACCTATCAAACACCCGTTACTTATGATGCGACGAGGGGCAATCGTAATACCCTTTCAGAGCCAACACAGCAAATATTACTAGGATTACAACAACCGCTATTATTTACTGCTTATGTTCCCGAGGAACCTGAGTTGCACCAGCAATTACGTGAATTAGTTGCTAAATATCAAAAATTCAGCAACAAAGTTTCACTAGAAATAATAAATCCTGACCTTGATCCTGAACGGGCGCAACGGGATGGAATACAAAGCCAACGTCAAGTCGTGTTACGGTTAGGCAAACAGTCTGAAGTATTAGGCTCTGTTGCAGAACAACCTATCGTGAATGCGATCCAGCGGTTGCAACGCAGTGATAATCGCTTAGTCATCTTTTTAGAAGGGCATAAAGAAGCAGAGTTATTTGATAATAGCTCCGCAGGACTCAGTGATCTTGCCAATGAACTACAAAGTAAAGGTTATAAATTACAACCACATACCTTATTAAGTACAGGTTCAATCCCAAAAAACACCAGTTTTGTAGTAATTGCAGCACCTCAACAAGCGTATACACCGAAGGAAACAAAAATATTACATGATTATATTCAACAAGGTGGCAATTTGTTGTGGCTGACCGAGCCTAAGACCAAAGCAGGTTTACCAGCATTGCAAAAAATATTAGCGATCAATATTCCTAAAGGGCGTTTATTAAGCATTGATAATAAGCCTCGCCTGGATATTAATAGCCCAACCTTAATTCCCATTATGCGCTATGGCGAAGCAGAGGTTATGCGCCAACAGCAAGGACAAACACTCTTTTCCTATGCAACGATTGTGCAGCGCGATTTAGCTGAAAAACCGACATGGGATTTTGATGCAATACTCACGACCAGCGATAAAGTCTGGCTTGAAACCAACACCACCCATCTATCAAAAGGAATTAAATATGATAAAGACAGTGGTGATATAGCAGGTCCTGTCTCTCTTGGTATCGTATTAAGCAAAGAAGGTAAAGGCAATGATGCCAAGCAACAGCGCATTATTGTGATTGGTGATAGTAATTTTATGCGCAATGGCTTTGTTGGCTATGCTGGAAATCTGGAGCTAAGTGAGCATCTCTTTAACTGGCTAAGTGCCAATGAGCATTTGCTAGTAATCCCTGCAAAAATTGCTCCTGATACTAAAATAACACTACAAGACTGGCAACTTTATACCATTGGCATCTTTTTCTTATTTATATTACCAATAGGATTAATGACCATTGGGATTGTACGTTGGATTAGAAGAAAAAGGAGCTAATTATGAAATTCTTACTATCTATTTTTTTATTAATTTTTAGCACG
>JAGLBQ010000114.1 GCA_023146675.1 Cocleimonas sp.
AATTGAAAAAAAGGTTAAAGAAGGCGGGTTTATTAGCAGTGGTCATTTAACCTATAGTGTTGATATTAATATCTTTGATCCAAAAACGGGAAAAAGCAGAGCTGTTTTTAAAGATAATACCCTAAGAAGAATAGAGAGAGTCTGGTTTGAATCCGATTATGATGCTGATAAAAAAATGATTTTATTTAATGAATCAAGTCGTTATGGGATGATTAAAAACAACCATAATATAACTGAGCGCCCTCCAAAAAATAAGCTCCTCATTGCGGTTTATAACATAAAAAGTAAATTAAATGAGCTATGGACAGCCAACAAACAAGGCGATGATCTTAAAAAAATAAAAACGTTTAATAGCGACTATAGTTGGCATATTGATATAAAAAACGCAAAAATTCGTTTTGTTAAACAAGACGAAAATAGGCTTAACATTGAATCGTTGGATTGGTAGTTTAATATTTTCTTTAATAAATATTAATCATTTTAAAATTCACTTACTAAAGTAACGCCTACTTTGGTGCTGATTTTTTTAAAACCTAACTGAACCTTTTGGTTGTGATTGACGGAATAATTGACGCGCAAAGACAGTTTTTTTGTCATTTCAACCTCTAACGTAGTATCTAGTTTAGTAAACGTATTATCTTTACTACTTAAAATAGAAAATTTTTCTTTCAATAGGCTGTTGCTTGTTAGAGGTCTCTCGTAATCTAGTGCAAAGTATCCTGCCATCTCTTTAGATTTTTTTGTGCCATCAATATATTTTTTTTGCTGAATCCCAAAACCAAGCTCATTAGATAAACTATGTTTTTTATTTTTTATCAAATGCCTGCCATAACCAACAATATCTGAAACACGCGAGCCAATATTTTCAAATTTATCCTGATGATACGTTAGTAAGTTAAAAATATAGCTTTTAGTATTAATGGCATAACCCAACTTATGGCTTAAAGACAAGGTTTCTGCTGTTTTCTCCCCAGCACTCTTTGCAAAATAAAAATCTGCCGCTAAGGTGTTTTTTAAGCGCTGTTTATTGTGAGTAGCGGTAATAATAAACGTTGCATTGCTGCTAGCACTGCTTCCTGCTGCTGAAACAAACCCAACTTCAGCTTCAACTGCCCAGCCTTGTTCTTTATCAGTAGTATTAGGGTTCGTAAATAACTCACTCGCAGACTTACTACCTTCGTCATCAGCAGAAATAAATTCATTCGCTGCAATAGCTGTGTTTGTCATAATATATTCTGACAATACTAAGCAAGAGGAGAGAATAAAAATTGATTTATGCCTCTGGAAATTAAAAAACATCTAATGCTATCTCTTTAACGATGCTTAACTCAATTTTTAGAATTGATAGCAATTTGAAAATAATATGTTTTTTAGACATTCTTAGTCATCTTAAAAATAATTTACATTTTTTAGCTATTTCAGAGGCTTTTAGAGATAATATTGCTGATTAAATTAAGCAATATTCCTGCTAATAACGCCCGAAAGGTAGAGAGTTGTTGTGAGAAGAATGCCGATTTTTATATTAAAAATCAACACAGGTTTTTGAGGAGTATACTTATAAAATGAAGGCAAACAACCTCTCATGACTAATCTTATTGTAAATTAAATCAATAATATTCCCCTTTATTATTGATCCCCAGTACTTCTTGAGAAGAAGTACTCTCCAGTAAAAGAGCAGAGCAAAGGGCTAGAGATTAACAAATAACTCCTTGCATAAACTATGTATCCCTTGATAGAATCCTCGCTCTTTAAATTTTGTTAACAAGCATTCCGAGGATCTTCAACATGAAGGCCGATATACATCCAGAATATAACCAAGTCGTATTCCAAGACCTTTCTAGTGATTTTAAATTTTTGACACGTTCTACAAAGACGTCAAAAGAGACGATTCAGTGGGAAGATGGTAACGAGTATCCGCTCATCAAAGTGGAAGTTTCTAGTCACTCTCACCCATTTTACACAGGTAAGCAGAATACAAATGCTGCTGCTGGTGCGATTGATAAGTTCAACAAGCGTTACGGTAGAAAGTAATTTATTGATTATTTTATTGTGATGGTCAGGGGTTGGTCACTTGATGATAAATTCACAGTCAATCATTCAATTTAAAAAGGCACTCTATTGGGGTGCTTTTTTTATGCCTGTACAAAATATGTTTCGGATATTTGTGATTTCTTTGTTGTTGCTCACAGGTTGTGAGGCAAAGTCTGACTATCAGTACGTTAAATGGGTTTATGATGGTGATACCTTGTTACTTAAGGATGGTCGTAAGATTCGTTTGATCGGTATGAATACGCCTGAGGTTGCGCATCATAAACAGAAGGGGCAACGCTATGGTCGTGAGGCAACGGAGACCTTACGTGAATTACTTAAAGGAGCTAATAATAAGGTTAGATTAGAGCGTGGTAAGAAAGCGAAGGATCGTTATAAACGTGATTTAGCGCATGTATTTTTACCTGATGGAACGGATATTTCAGAGTGGATGTTGCAACAGGGTTGGGCTACGCTGATGGTTTTTCCGCCTAATACGCGCTATATCAATGACTACCGCAAAGCTGAACGCGTTGCACAGCTAAAAAAACGCCGTATCTGGCGACAAAAGACACATCAAATACAGAAGCCACGCCAGTTAAAACGTGCTTATCGTGGATATGTGCGCCTTAAAAGTACTATAAAAAGTATTAAAATTACAAAAAACAATATAATTCTAGAGCTAGATCAGAAAATATTTATTAAACTAGCAAAACAGAATCTTAATTATTTCAATCACTATGATCCTAAAAAGCTTCTTCATCAAGAGGTGATTATAAGCGGACTTTTGCAAAAATATCGTGGTAAACGCATAATCAGGCTGCGTCACCCTGCACAGTTAACGCTTGTGGATTAGTAATAAATTTTCAAAGGAAGAATATAATGATTTTTCGTCGTAAATTAACTCAGACACTATCAATTTTTGCCATCAGTACAACGCTTGTATTGACTGCTTGCTCGACAAATCCTGTTTCGGGAAAAAAAGATTTCTCGCTGATTTCTAAAGATCAAGAAGTGCAGATGGGTAAGCAAGCTCATCAGGATGTTTTAAAGAAGCAACGCCCTTATAATAATACGCGACTACAATCTTATGTAAGTTCCATTGGGCAGCAGTTAGCGAGTAAAAGCCACCGTAGTAATATTCGCTACACGTTTACTGTTTTGGATGATCCTAGCGTTAATGCATTTGCATTGCCAGGTGGTTATGTTTATGTCACCACAGGTTTAATGGCGTATCTTAATTCAGAAGGTGAATTAGCAGGTGTACTGGGGCATGAAATCGGTCATGTAACTGCTCGGCACGGTGTACAACAGGCAAGCGCTGGGATGGCTACCAGCCTATTGGTTGATTTGATTGCTAAAAAAGCAGGCAGTAATAGCAAAATACTAACTCAATTAAACTCTGCCATGTTAAGCGGATACGGTCGTAAGCATGAATTAGAAGCTGATCGTTTAGGTGCAGAATATTTAGCAGGTGTTGGCTATAGTCCTAATAATATGATTGACGTCATTGGCGTCCTAAAAGCGCAAGAGGTTTATGCCTCACGTCAAAAAGGTAGCAGTGGTGGTTCATACCACGGTGTTTTCTCCAGCCATCCAAGTAATGACCAACGCTTACAGGAAGTGGTTGGTGCTGCTAAAAATATCAAATCAGCAGGAACTCGTCCAGCCAATCGTGATGCCTATTTAAAACAAATTAATGGTTTGACATTTAGAATTAGCAAAGATAAAACAGGGCGCATTGTGGTTGGTAATATAAAAACTGTAGGGCTTACTTTTGAGCAACTGGCGGGTAAAAGTGTTCTTAATGCAGACCAATTACGCTTGTTGAATGGACGTTATCCTGATGGTCGCTTGAAGCAAGGTGAGTTAATTAAAATAGTTAAGTAACAGCATGTTGAACCATTCAAAGGAGTTAAATTAACTCTGAGTGGTTAACGTGTGAGATATCAGATTCGACTGCGCGATTAGCAGAAGTATGACGATAGGCGGATTTGTTGGGTTTCCGCATGCTATAACTCAGCTTATGTTAAAGGCAATACCATGTCAGACACACTGAAAGAACAGGCACTCGCTTATCACGAATTTCCAAAGCCAGGAAAAATCGCAACAGAAATAACCAAGTCAACAGAAACACAGCATGATCTATCATTAGCCTACACACCAGGTGTGGCAGAGCCTGTTAAAGAAATTCATAAAGATCCTGAAGCGGCTTATAAATATACAGCAAAAGGTAATTTAGTTGGTGTTATCACGGATGGTACTGCTGTTTTAGGACTAGGAAATGTTGGCTCACTCGCAGGTAAACCTGTGATGGAAGGCAAAGGCGTACTCTTCAAACGTTTTGCCGATGTGGATGTCTTTGATATTGAAGTCAATGCCGATTCACCCCAAGATTTTATTGATACAGTAGTGCGTATTGCTCCAACCTTTGGTGGTATTAATCTTGAGGATATTGCAGCGCCACATTGTTTTGAAATTGAGCGTACACTCAGTGATTTATTAGATATTCCTGTTTTCCATGATGATCAACACGGTACCGCTATTATTATTGCAGCGGGTTTACTTAATGCACTAGAAATTCAAGGTAAGGATATTGCAACAGCAAGTATCGTCTGCCTTGGTGCAGGTGCAGCAGGTATAGCATCAATGCAATTACTCGAAGCATTAGGCGCTAAAAAAGAAAACTTATATATGCTGGATCGTGGCGGTGTAATCCACTCTGGGCGTGATGATCTCAATGAATACAAGGCAGAATATGCAGTAACAACCGATAAGCGCACGTTACTTGATGCCTGTACCGATGCGGATATATTTATTGGCGTATCAGGTCCTAATTTATTAAGTGAAGACGCGGTTAAAGCGATGGCGCTCAATCCCATTATCTTTGCACTTTCCAATCCAGACCCTGAAATTGATCCTGCATTGGCAAAATCCTTACGCCCTGATCTTATTATGGCAACAGGGCGCAGTGATTATCCTAATCAGGTTAATAATGTACTCGGATTTCCCTTTATTTTTCGTGGTGCGTTAGATGTACGTGCCTCGTGTATTAACCGTGAAATGCAAGTGGCAGCCGTTAAAGCATTAGCGGATCTTGCTAAAGAAGAGGTGCCAGATGTCGTATTGAAAGCTTATGGCAAAGATAAAATGGTGTTTGGTGCAGAGTATATTATCCCAACACCACTTGATCCGCGTTTACGTGATCGTATACCACAAGCTATTGCTCAAGCGGCGATTGATACGGGAGTTGCAAAAAAATAATATATGTAAACGTATAATTGCAACACCTTTTACGCAAAAAGGGAGCTCAATGTTGATTGAACTCCCTTTGGGGTGAAATACGATAGCTTTTCAATGATAGGGTAGTACTTTTTTATCTAGCACCAAATCCTGTTGCCATTGTATGCAATGTTTGTAGTGCAATGCGAATATCCATTAAGAAAGAAATATTCTCGATATAATACAAATCATAAGCTAATTTAGTGCGTGTACCATTTGCATCATCAACATAACCTTGTTTAATCTGTGCTAGACCTGTGATACCAGGTAGCACATGGTGTCTGTCACCGTAGTTAGGAATAGTCTTTGCAAATTCTTCAACAAATAATACTTGCTCAGGTCTAGGACCAATTAAGCTCATTTCACCGCGAATTATATTCAATAATTGTGGTAATTCATCGATACGCATTTTTCTAGTAAAGCGACCGAGGCGTGTAATGCGTTTGTCACTTGCTTGAGCAAACTGTGACCCATGTTTCTCTGAATCGGTTGTCATACTGCGAAATTTAATCATATTAAACGCTTTGCCTTGAGCGCCAACCCGTTTCTGCCAGAAAAAGACTGAAGCACTAGGCTCTTCTAATTTAATTAATACCGCAGTGATTAACATAAGAGGAATAATAATAGGTGAGAAAAAGAGAATAAGTGCAATATCAAAGACCCGTTTACTAATAAGATATGAAGACTCAGGAGCGATTAACTCATTTGTTAAATCAACGGCATGGGTACTGATCGTAGTAGGGACACTCATCTT
>JAGLBQ010000115.1 GCA_023146675.1 Cocleimonas sp.
CATTCGATTGTGCTGAATATTTATTGCCATTCTCATCTTCATAAGTGACTGTTGCCAAGTTTTTAATTTCAGTGCCTGCTAGTGGCGCAGCTGCTTGCGCAATCCCTACTACCGTTGTGGCAGCTAATGCAAATGCGACCCAATGCGCTAGTGGTTTACGTTGCAATTTATTGTTATTCATGATTTTCTCTATTTGTTTTAATTATTTTAGAATCCTAAACCCATAAGGTAACGATTAGGATCATTGGGAAACTGTCCAAAAACAGTGTTTTATTCCATCCATTAGAAAAAAGGAGGAAAAGGGTTAATTAATTAACTTTTACACGGTATGTGTACTGCTGTTGACCTTTAGAGATCAAAGCATCACTTGCCTTCCAGCGAATATGTGTATATTTAGTAGCAGAGATAACAACTGTTTTAACGGTGCCATCCGCCATTTTTTTCTGACGCTTAACAGGCTCTTTTTCAAATGTCTTGCCACCATCAATACTAACCATACGCATTGCAGAAACACCTGTTGCTGCCGTATTAGCCAAATAATGGGTATGTGCAGGAATCGGCCCCGTAACAACTAAACCTTTAAATGATTTATCACTATTATTTGCATAGGTTAGATCATATTCAATAGTTTGCCCTGGTGCTGCTTGCTTCATAACGCGCTTTGATTCTTTACCTTGCGCATTAACGGTAATCACAGAAGCCTGCATATGGCTTGACAGCATAGGCTCCCGCTTGCTAGCAGAAACGAAAAATACAGAACCAGCAACTGCCGCAATAGATGCAGCATAAATAGCTTTTTTTAACATAAAATAAACCCCTTGTTTATTGTTTTTTTACAATTTTTAATAGTGTGATCTTTGTCTTTACCACAAGCCGACCCCAAAGAGGTCTACAAAGAAGGATGAAATTAATATAGACAAATAGTTAATACCAATAAACTTTTTCTCTCTATATTCAAGCAAATACTAACCAACCAATACTGAATGACTTATTAATATAGAAACTAAATAGCATCCTTTCAGATGAATGGTTGCGCTCAAACAGACGTTAATTTTTTAACTTTTCTGACCTACTTTTATACCGTAGTTATTCATCCTTGCTATAAAATCAACTCCCAATATCCAACATCAATCCATTGATCAAACTTCCTACCAACTTCCTTAAAATGCGCTACTTTTTCAAAACCAGCTTTCTCATGTAACGCAATGCTCGCTTCATTGGGCAATGCGATACAACCCATCACACTATGCGCATCTGTTTCTTTTAATTCTGCCATTAAAGCCGCATAAAGTTGACCTCCTATCCCCTGACCTGTTGCCTGCTTAGACAAATAAACAGTACTTTCAATGCTATAGCGATAAGCACTACGCATTTTCCATGTACTTGCATAAGCATAGCCTAACACCTGCTGATCTACCTCATACACCAGCCAAGGAAAGGATGCGCTGATGTCTTTAATACGCTGCTGCATTTGCTTGATTGAGACGGTGTTTTCCTCAAATGAAATCCATGTATGTTCAATATAATTATTGTAAATAGTACATATTTGTTCTGCATCTCTGGTGGTAGCAATTCGGATCATATTTCAACTCTTTGTCATAGACATTATTTAGCGAGGTATATACCATCTAGGAAAATTTCAAATAAAACAATCAATAGGATATCATTATGCAATCATCGCTTATCATCACCATTCTCGGCGCAGACCGCTCTGGGCTCGTTAAGTCCCTTTCTGAAATGGTGAAAAATAATAAGGGTAACTGGCAAGAAAGCCGCATGGTGCGTATGGATGGGCAGTTTGCAGGATTAGCCCATGTTTCTATTGCCACGGAACATGCAGAGTCCCTATCGCAAGCGCTTCTTTCGCTACAAAGTGATGATTTACAAGTTCTTATTAAACAAAGTAAACACTCACAGCCATCCGCAAAAATATTGTCTATAGAATTATTAGGGAGTGATCGTCAGGGGATTATTCATGAGATTACGCAACAGCTTAGTGCTTTAAATGTCAATATTGAAAAATTGCAAAGTGAACAACGCATTGCGCCAATGAGTAATGAAACTTTATTTTATGCAGAGATAGAACTGGGGCTTCCAGAAGGTGTGACTGAAGAGGATATACAAGATGTGTTTGAAAAAATATCTGATTCTTTAATGGTTGAACTGACATTTAGCCGTTGATTTTGCATGAATTCTCATAGGATGCTACGACATAAAAAAGCGTATCAAACCTCTTATGGTGCACTTTATTGCTACGAATTATCGACTCAAGCTAATATTTAACTATACGCAATCTCTTCAAGCTTCACTAAGTCACATAAATACTGATTAGGCTCCGTAGCAATAATCAAGCGCTGACGCTTAAATTCAGCAATAGTGCGACTGGCTGTTTCAGTGGTAATTGCAAGCATTGCGCCAATATCTTCGCGACTAAATAATGCACAGGTATTCGTTCCATAGCGCTTACTTAGTCGCAATACAAGACGTGCCACACGTTTTTTAGCGGAACCTGTTGAAAGCTCTGTTACCCAACTATCCGCTTCTTTTAACGCATGTTGCCAACGCACCATTAGCTCATGATAAAGGTGTGGATTTTTTTGAGAGAGTACTTTTACCGCACTGGCAGGATAACGACATAACTCTGCATCTTGTAACACCACCGCTTCATGTTCATAGTTATCATCAAGAATTGTTTCCAGCCCTAATACATCAGACCGCCCGAGTATGCGCACGATGCGCTGACTACCATCTGGCAAATATTGCACCAACTTTACTAGCCCACTTCGCAGTGTATACATATAATGCGGCGAATCATCAATGCCATAGATTTTAGTCCCTACTGTAAAAGCAAATTGATCTATTGGTTTATGTAATGTTTCAAAATCGCGCTCTGTTAAACCTGCAAATAACACAGAATTACGCAATGTACAGCGACTACAGTCTGCTGCACCTTGCCATGCATCTCTTAAACTTACAGGCGCCATTACTTTGATCCATGTTGAGGGACAATCTTCTGTCCTAACGATAATATAAAATAAATTTATTTCAGATATAGCAAAACTAATAAGGACACAATCATGCCACAACTATGTAAGAGATAACAAATATAAGCAGTTTTCTTACGACTATTAAAAGATAAAACGAACGCTTTCTTTTCCTAGAAGTAAAAGCATTCGTTTTACGATAAATTATACACCCTGACTCTGCAAGTATTCTTCATAAGTACCACGAAAATCAACAATCCCTTCTGGCTTGATCTCTAAAACTCTTGTTGCAATGGAGGAAACAAACTCACGGTCATGTGAGATAAATAGCAACGTTCCTTCGTAATTTTCCAACGCAAGGTTAAGTGACTCAATAGATTCCATATCCAAGTGATTCGTTGGCTCATCCATCAACATAATATTGGGTTTTTGCAAGATCAGTTTGCCAAATAGCATTCTGCCCTGCTCTCCCCCTGAGATTACCTTTACCGATTTTTCACTGTCTGCTTTAGAGAATAATAAACGACCCAGCGTACCCCGTACTGCTTGCTCATCATCTCCTTCACCACGAAAGTTAGTCATCCAATCAAACAAATTAATGTCTTCAGCAAAATCAGTGGCATGATCTTGTGCATAATAGCCAATATTTGAATTTTCTGACCATTTTATCTTACCAGAATCGGCTTCTAAATCACCCTTTAGACAACGTAATAACGACGTCTT